>JBJMIH010000179.1:0-43875 GCA_045806985.1 Mycobacteriales bacterium
CGCATCCGGTCGGCCTGTTTGTGGAGACTTTCGGTACCGAGCAGGTGAGTGTGGAGCGTATTCAGGATGCGGTGAGCAAGGTGTTTGATCTGCGGCCGGCCGCGATCATCCGGGATCTGGATCTGCTGCGGCCGATCTATGCGCTCACCAGCGCCTACGGCCACTTCGGTCGGGAACTGCCCGAGTTCAGCTGGGAACGCACCGACCGCGTCGAAGCCCTCAAGAACGCCGTCCTGTAACTAGACTGAGTGGGTGTCGGGTTCGGCGATCGCGTGGGGTGACGCGCCGTCGTGGGTCGCCGCCGTCGCGACGGTCCTGACGTTCCTGTTCGCCGCGGTCGCCGCCGTCGCCGCGCACCGGATCTACCGGATCGAGTCCGAACGGGACCGGCTCGAGGCCGAGGTCCGGCGGCGGCAGGACTCGTTCCTCCGCCGCGCCCAGGCCGCGCTGGTGTCGACCTGGTGGGGGCGGCGCCCGGCCGGCCGGGACGGCGACGGCGGCCGGTACGGCGCCTTTCTCCGGAACGCGTCGGAGACGCCGGTCTACCAGGCGGCCCTCACGGTCGTGGACATCAACGACCCCGACAGGACGGAGCGGTTCGCGGTCGCGGTGGTACCGCCGGCGAGCCGGCCGGAGTTCTACCCGACGCGGCTCGACCAGCGTCCCGGTGACCGCCGGGTCGAGGTGACCTTCACCGACTCGACCGGCATCAGGTGGATCCGCGACCAGCACGGCCAGCTGTCCGAGCTGCGGCCCGAGGTGGTCGTCTGGGCCGACACGCTGCGGGCGCGGCCGCTGGGCCAGCTGGCCGACGAGTTCCTCACCACCCACGGCGTGCGGGCCAGCCTCAGCATCCACCGGTGGGCGCGGCCGCCGGCCTCGATGGTCGGGGACGCGGGTTCCCTGGACGTGCCGGATGTCCTGCTCGGGCCGCACGACGACATCGGCTACCTGGCCGGCGAACGCCTGATCGAGCCCTGGACGGTCTCGGCGCGCCGGCGGGCGCTGTTCGTGGACAGGGCGATCGGCGCGGTCACCCGCGACGGTGAGCTGTACGCGCTGCCGTACGCGCTCGACGCCCCGGTCCTGTTCCGCAACACCGAACTCGCGCCGCGCCCGCCGGACACCGTCGAGGAGCTGATCCGCACCGGCGAGGAGTTGCGGGCCGCCGGCAGGGTCACCCAGCCGGTCATCATCCCGGTCGGGCCGGACGGCGAGCCGTTCTACCTGTACCCGCTGCTGGTCGGCGCGGGCGGGTGGCTGTTCGGCCGGGACGCCGGCGGCGACCTGACGACCCGGCTGGTCGGCGTGGCCGGCCCGGAGTCCGTCGCCGCCCTCGACCGGTTCCGGGAGCTGGGCAAGGCCGGACTGGACGCGCTCAGCCCCGACATCGACGAGGAGCGCAGCGTCGAGGCGTTCCTGGAGGGCCGCGCGCCGTACCTGATCTCCTGCTCGTGGGCGCTGGCCGACATCCGCCGGTCCGGGGTTCCGTACGGCCTGAGCCGCATCCCGCCGTACGCCGGCCACCCGCCGGTGCGGCCGCTGGTGTCGGTGGAGGCCTTCTTCCTGATCCGCCACGGCGCGAACAAGGCCATCGCCGGTGACTGGGTGGCCTACCACCTGACCCGCCGGGACGTGGCGCTCGGGCTGCACCGGGAGATGCCCCGGCCGCCGGCGCTGCGGGACGCGCTGGACGAGGTGTTGCGTACCGACGAGGAGATCGCCGCGGTCCACCGGATCTGGGCGGCGGGCGACCTCATGCCGTCGGACCCCGCCATGGTGCGCTGCTGGCGGGTGCTGGCGGCGGCCGAGATGGACCTGATCGCCGGCGGCTCCCCCGGCCCGATCGCGCACCGCCTCGACCAGTCCCTCCGCGAGCTGTTCGCCGGCTGACACACCCGGGGACCGCTCGCCAGCGGCGTCTCCCGGTTGACGGGCGAACCGGACGGTACGCAAACCTGCGTACACGCGCTACGCGCTGGCGTTGACGACGCCCAGCCGGCGCGCCGGTTCGAATGCGGAGGTGGGAAAGACGCGTATCGCGGTGTTCGGCGCGACCGGCGGAACCGGCCGGCACCTGGTGACCCAGGCGCTGGTCAGGGGTCACCAGGTGACCGCCGTCGCCCGCCGGCCCGAGGCGGTGCCGGCACATCCCGGCCTGCGGGTGGTGCGGGCCGACGTGCTCGACCCGGACACGCTGGTGGAGGCCGTGCGGGGCCACGACGCGGTCGTGTCGGCGCTCGGCATCGGGTACCGGCGGCACGCCACGACCGTGTACTCGGACGGCACCGCGCACGTCCTGGCCGCCATGGCGGCCGCCGGCGTGAAGCGGGTGACGTGCGTGTCCACCACCAGCCTGGGGCCGCCGCCGTTCCGCGCCGATCCGCTGTCCTGGCTGGTGGCGCGCGGGCTGCTGCACCCGATGCTGCGCCGGCCGTACGCGGACATGCGGCTGATGGAGGAGCGCGTCCAGGCCAGCGGTCTCCAGTGGACGCTGGTGCGGGCGGCGCGGCTCACCAACCGCCGCCCGACCGGCCGGTACCGGCTGGCCGTCGACGCGAAGCTCGCCGGCGCGTGGTCGATCTCCCGCGCCGACCTGGCCCGCTACCTGCTCGATTCGCTCGACGACCCGCGGACGCACGGCGCGGTCGTCGAGATCGCCTACTGAGGAGTGCCGCATGATCACCCGACGTTCAGTCCTCCGCGCGGGAGCCGGCGGGGCGGTCGTGGCCGCCGGCGGCGGCCTGCTGACCGGCGGCGTGGCCCGCGCGCGGACCGGCCCGGACTGGGACCGGCTGCGCCGCCACCTCGCCGGCGAGCTGGTGCTGCCGGCCGATCCCGGGTACGACACCGCGCGGGTGTCGGCGTTCACGCGGTACGACGACATCCGGCCGGCGGCGGTGGCGTACTGCGCGAGCGCCGAGGACGTGCGGCGCTGCCTGCTGTTCGCCCAGGACCGCGGGGTGGCGGCGGTGCCGCGCAGCGGCGGCCACAGCGGCGCCGGCTTCTCCTCCACCACCGGCCTGGTCGTGGACGTGTCCCGGTTCACCGGCCTGTCGGTGGGCGGCGACGGCGACGTCACCTTCGGCGCCGGCTTCCGGACGGTGGACCTGCAGGCCCGGCTGTCCCCGTACGGGCTCGGCCTGCCCGGCGGCTCGTACCCGACGGTCGGCGCGGGCGGGTTCATCCAGGGCGGCGGGTTCGGGATGGACACCCGGCTGTCCGGGATGGCCTGCGACCGGCTGGTCGCCGCCGAGGTGGTGCTGGCGTGCGGACGGATCGTGCGGTGCTCGGCGCGGCACGAGCCGGACCTGTTCTGGGCGCTGCGCGGCGGCGGGGGCGGCAACTTCGTCGTGGTCACCCGGTATCGGGCCCGGCCGGTGCGGGCGCTGCCGGTGGCCAGCTTCAGCCTGGTGTGGCCGTGGCCGGTCGCCGCCGCGGTGGTCGCGGCGTGGCAGGAGTGGCTGGCCACCGGCCCGAACGCGCTGTCGGCCGGGCTGCTGGTGATGCTCGGCGACGCCGCGCCGGGCGCGGTGCCGGCGGTGCTGGTGAGCGGGTCGTACCAGGCCGCGACCGGTGACGTCGCCCAGGCGGGTGGGCAGCGGGAGGCCGACCGCCTGGTCGACCTCGTCGTCCAGGCCGGCGGGCAGCCGCCGGTGAACCGGTCGCTGTCGGTGGCGTCCCGGTTGGACACGCTGATGCGGACCTACCAGTGCGGGGACAGGACCGTCGACCAGTGCCACCGGGTCGGCGACGGCCCGGCCGGCACGATTCCCCGGCTCGGCTTCGCCGCCACCGCCGACGCGTTCGTCGGCGCGGACGTCCCGGCGTCCGGGGTGGCGGCGGTGCTGGCCGCGTTCGACAGCGCGCGGCGGGCCGGGCACACCCGGTTCCTCAGCGCCACCGGGCTTGGCGGCGCGGCCAACGACGTGCCCCGGCAGGCCACCGCGTACGTGCACCGCGACAGCCGGTACCTGCTGAGCTTCACCAGCCAGTTCGGCCGCGCGCCGGACACGCCCGACGAGCGGGCGGCGGCGCAGGCCTGGGTGGACGCGGGGTTCGCCGCGATGGCCCCGCACACGAACGGTGAGGCGTACCAGAACTTCCCCGACCCGCGCCGGAGCGACTGGCGGCGGGCGTACTACGGCGAGAACTATCCGCGGCTGGTGGCCGTGAAGCGCCGGTACGACCCACACCGCTTCTTCCGCTTCGCGCAGGCGATCGGCGTGTAGCCGGGACCGGGTGTCCCGGCTGGACCGGGACGCGTGCACAGGTGTGCCGTCACGCGGCGGATTGTCCCGAGGACCGGGGTCCTGCCGCGTGGCGGCAAGCTTCCCGATGCGCTCAGGGCGCTGGACCGACCCTCGCGGGAACGGTGGTGGCGAACCTTCATCCGGGAATGGCGGGTGGACAGTCCAAACCCGACATTCCAATCATATACCCCAAACCGGATGAGGGGCACCATGAATACTGCATCCCTGAGAGGAGGCACGGGAGGCGCGCCAGCTGCTGGCGCTGGCGCCGGCGCGCCGACCGCCCCGCGCCTCCTCCCCTCGCTCACCGGGCTGAGAGCCGTGGCGGCGCTGGTCATCTTCCTGGCGCACGTCAACGTGTTCCTGCCGATCCCGCACACCCCGCAGATCCTGGAACTGGGCGGCGTCGGCGTCCCGTACTTCTTCATCCTGTCCGGATTCGTGCTGGCCTGGTCGTTCTCGGACAGGGACACGGCCACGTGGTTCTACGCGCGGCGCTTCTCGCGGATCTGGCCGCTGATGGCGCTGTGCGCGGTCGTGGCGACGTTCGTCATGCTGGAGTACTCGACCGGCGTGAACCGCGGCGAGACGCTGTGGCTGGGCCTGTCCATGGCGCTGCTGATCAACGCGTGGTTCCAGAACGGCATCCTCAACTCCCCCGACCCGGTGTCCTGGCCGGTGTCGGTGGAGATCTTCTGCTACGCGCTGTTCCCGTTCCTGGTCCGCCCGGCGGTGCGGCGCAGCCTCAAGCCGCTGCTGGCGCTCGCGGCGTTCCTCGTCGTGCTCGGCTGGGGCATCCGCGTCTACCTGTGGGCGCGGTACCCGACCTGGCACATGCTCACGCCGACCGCCGCGGCGCGGTCCGTGTACGGCACCATGGCGCCGCCGGCGCGGCTGCACGAGTTCCTGCTCGGCGTGGTGGCGGCGGTGGCGGTCCGGAAGGGCTGGCGCAGCCCGCTGCCGGCGTGGATGGTGGGTGCGCTGCTGCTGTGCGCACTGACCGTCCTGTACCTGTTCCACGACGCGTCGTGGCGGTCCAACACGCTGTTCGACCCGCTCGACCCGATCACGGCGCCGCTGATCGCCCTGCTCATCACCACGATCGCCGCCCGTGACCTGGACGGCCGCCGGTCCTGGCTGGGTTCCCGGCCGATGGTCCGGCTCGGCAACTGGTCCTACGCCTTCTTCCTCTTCCACTTCCTCGTGCTGTACGTGGTCGCCAAGTCCGTCTACCACTTCAACGGCATGACCGACTTCTACCGGCACATCCAGCAGCGGAACAGCAACATCGGCTGGGTGGCCCTGGCCTTCGCCATCTCGGTGGCGGTCGCCGGCCTGGCGCACGAGCTGTACGAACACCCCATCGACCAGCGCCTGCGCCGGATGTTCCGCCGCATCCTCAACCGTCCCCGCCATCCCGTCCTCCCCGGCCGCGAGGTCCCCGACACCCCGTAACCGCGGCCTCTTCGGGGGTTGTGTCCGCGCCGGCTACGCGGACACAACCCCTTCGCCGCCGGTCGGTTCGAGCACGAGGACGGGGATCTGGCGGCCGGTGCCGCGCTGGTAACCGGCGTAGTCCGGAAACGCGGCCACCGCCCGCCGCCACCAGACGGCCCGCTCGGCCCCGAACACCTCGCGCGCCCGGTACTCCCGGGTCACCGTGCCGTCCTGAAGCTCGATGACCGGGTCGGCGACCAGGCTGGCGTACCAGTGCGGGTTGCGCGGCCCGCCGCCGTTGGACGCGACGGCCGCGTACCGCCCCTCGTGCTCGACACGCATCACCGGCGTCCTGCGGACCTTGCCGGTCCTGCCGCCCCGGTCGGTCATCAGCACGGTGGGCAGGCCCCGCATCGTGACACCGTCGGTGGTGCCGGTGCGCACGACCTGCTCGACGTGCTCGCGGACCCACCCCAACGCGCTCGGTTCGTACTCGCCACTCAAGGCCATGGGCTCTCTCCTTGACAGGGTTAGTTAGCCGCATAATAGTTATCCGTATAACTAACCGCAATCCCGAGGAGCGCCATGACCGTCAAGGTCGCCGTCATCTACTACAGCGCGACAGGCACCGTGCACGCGCTCGCCCGGGCCGTCGCCGAGGGCGCCGCCTCCGCCGGAGCGGAGGTGCGGCTGCGGCGGGTCGCCGAGCTGGCGCCCGACAGCGCGATCGACCAGAACCCGCGGTGGCGGCGGCACGCCGACACGACCGCGTCACTCGCCGAGGCCTCCGTCGACGACCTGGCCTGGGCCGACGCGTTCGCGTTCGGGACGCCGAGCCGGTTCGGCGCGCCGGCCGCGCAGCTCAAGCAGTTCATCGACCAGGCCGGCGCGCTGTGGCGGGAAGGCGGGCTGGCGGACAAGCCGGTGACCGCCTTCACCGCGGCGTTCAACCGGCACGGCGGCAACGAGGCCACGATCCTGTCCCTCGGCAACGTCTTCTACCACTGGGGCGCGCTGATCGTCCCACCCGGATACACCGACCCGGCCGTGTACGCCGCCGGCGGCAACCCCTACGGCGCCTCCTCCGTCACCGGCCCGGCCACCGGCACCGCCCCCGACCCGGCGGCGCTGGAGGCGGCCCGGTACCAGGGCCGGCGGCTGGCCCGGATCGCCACCCGCCTGCACGCCGCCGATTCGGTGAGACGCGACGACTACGCCGGCACGGCCCCATGAGTGGCGCGGTCCACCATGGCGGGGCCGCGGCCGTCAGTCGAGGAGGGTCAGCGCCTGGGAGGGGCAACGGTCGGCGGCGTACTCCAGGTCGGGGCGGAGGCCGGCGGGGGGCTCGGCGTCCAGGAGGATCACCAGGCCGGTCTCCTGGGACTGGTCGAAGACCTCGGGGACGGTGAGGGCGCACTGGCCGCTGCCGCAGCAGCGGTCGATGTCGACGGCGACTCGCATCGGGTCACCAGGTGACGGGGAGCTCGCGCAGGCCGTAGACCCAGGCGTCGGTGCGGAAGGGCAGGGAGTCGAAGGGGACGGCGGGGCGGAGGTTGGGGAAGCGGGCGAACAGGCGGGTGAGGGCGACCTGGACCTCGACGCGGGCCAGGTTCTGGCCGGCGCACTGGTGCACGCCGTGACCGAAGCTGACCTGGCGGGCCGGCGGGCGGTGGATGTCGAGCTGGTCGGCGTGCGGGCAGGCGCGGCCGTCGCGGTTGGCGGAGGCCAGCGAGCAGACCACCCAGTCGCCCGCCCGGATCATCACGTCGCCGATCGGGATGTCGGCGGTGGCCTTGCGTACCAGTCCGAACTGGATGACCGCGTGGTACCGGAGCAGTTCCTCGACGGCCCGGGCCGCGGTGCCGGCCGGGTCGGCGCGCAGGGCGGCCAGCGCCGGCGGGTGGCTGAGCAGCGTGATCACGCTGAGCGCGATCATGTTCGCGGTGGTCTCGTGGCCGGCGATGAGCAGCAACATGCCGTGCCCGACCAGTTCCTCGACGCTGAGCGGGCCGCCGTCCACCTCGGCGGTGGCCAGCCGGCTGAGGATGTCGTCGCCGGGCTCGCGCCGCCGGTACTCGACCAGCTCGCGCATGAAGTCCATCAGCGCGAGCGTGGCCTCCTGCACCCGGCCGGCGTCGCTGCCGACGCCGAGGATGACCTGGGTGTGCTTCTGGAAGTCGGCGCGGTCCTCGACCGGCACGCCCAGCAGCTCGCAGATCACCAGCGACGGGATCGGCTGGCAGAACGTCTCCACCAGGTCGACCGGCGGGTCGTGCCGCGCCACGTCGTCGACCAGGCTGTCCACGATCGCCTCGATGCGCGGCTTGAGCCGCAGGATCTTCCGTACCGTCAGCTCGCGCACGTACAGCTGCCGGCGCGGCGTGTGCTCCGGCGGGTCCATCCCGATCAGCGACTTGGGCAGCATCACGCCGGAGCCGCGGCCGAGCGACAGCGACGGCGGCGGGCTGGCGAACCGGTTCACGCTGAGCCGGGTGTCGCTGAGCAGCGCCCGCACGTCGGCGTGCCGGGTGACCAGCCACGCCTCCACGCCGTTCGGCCACACGTGCCGGCTGATCGGCGCCTCCTCGCGGAGCCGCGCGTAGTCGGCCGGCGGGTCGAACGGGTTGGGGCGGGTGGTGGGCAGGGGCGGTAGTTCGGTGTGGACGGTCTCCGCTGTCATGGCAGCAGCGCTCCTGTCAGTCGAACCGGTATTCGGTCACGTCGAGGACGCGGTGGTAGCCGACCTTCTCCACCACCGCCTGCATCGCCGCGTACGCCAGGTAGTGCGTGCACACGCAGGCGTCGCAGCCGTTCTCCAGCGCCCGCGCGGTGACCTCGCCGAGCAGCGCGGCCGCGTACCCGCCGCTGCGCCGCTCCGGCGACACGAACACGCCGGACGGCCGGACCACGCCGTGCAGCGGGCGCGCCCAGCCGGCCGCGCCGACCACGCCGCCGTCGTCCTCCCAGACGATGAGCCGCTGGTCGGCGGCCTGCGTCTCGGCCATGTGCCGGGTGTGGCGCAGGATCGTCTGCGGCGCCAGGCCGCTGTCGCGCATGGTGACCGCGAACCACTCGGCGATCTGGCCGGCCTCGTCGGGCCGGGCCAGCCGCGGCTGGCCGGACGACACCGCCGGCCGGGTGGCCCGCTCGCAGCGCATCAGCCACTGGTCGCGCTCGCGCCGGGACTGCTGGCCGGTCACCTCGGTCCAGCGGGCGGCGAACGCGGCGGCGGTGTCGGCGGCGCCGTTCACGCCGGGCAGCGGCACCTCGCTCTTGGCGAACTCGTCGGCGAGCGCGGCCGCGGCGTCGGCCGGCATCGGCGCGATGCTCATCCGGTACGGCGGCTGCGTCCACGCCGCGCCGACCACCTCGTCGTCGTTGTCCACGACCCAGGCGAAGGCCGGCGGGCCGTCCCCCGGCAGCTGGCCTGCCGGGTCGAGCGCGTGGCTGAGCAGCAGGTTGTTCTCGACGGGGCGCCGGGCCAGCCAGTCGCCGGCGGCGGCGGCGAATTCCTTCGCCTCGGAGGTGGTGGAGACGTGCACGATTCCCTCCCGGGTTTCCGCGCTTATTGATGTTGAACGGTAGGCACCGGCGCCGCGCGCCCACAAGCGATTCACCGCCGGACTGGGCAGATTCCCGGCCGGCCCGGGACATCGGGATGACGAGTGTGGGACCCCGCGCCAGCAATCTTGGACCGTCCACGAATGGCTTCCGATGGGAGGCGGGAAACCGCATGTCTCGCATGTCCAGATCCGGTACCGGAGCGGGCGGGAGAATCGGCGCGCGGGTGGCTGTGGGAGTGGCCGGGCTGGTGCTCGGCGGCGTCACGGCGGCCGCACCGGTCGCGGCGGACGCCGCCCCCGTCGCCGGCGCCGGGACCGCCGCCGGAGCGGTGTCGGCCACCGCGCCAGGGACGGTCTCCACGGCCGTGGCCTCGCTGTGTCCGGACAACACGATCTGCCTGTTCTACGGCAGGGACTTCACCGGGCCGCAGATCCGGCTGTCGCCGGCCGACCCGCTGCACCTCTACTACACCGACCTGCACCAGCTCACCTGCGTGCTGCCGACCGGGGCGGAATGCGTCAGCACGACATTCCCGGATTACAGCGACGGCCGCTGGAGCGACCAGGTCACGTCCTTCGTGAACAACGTCCGAAGCCTTTACTGCTGGTTCTCCGGAGAGAACTACGGCGGGCACGGATACACGATGAACATGTATTCCACGATGAGCGCTCTGCCGGCTTACAACAACGACACGATGCGGTCGATCAGACCCTGCTGAAAGGCGCGACGTGAACGACGCCATCGCGGTTATCGGAATGGGCTGTCGCTTTCCCGGCGGCATCGACTCTCCGGAGACCTACTGGAAGTTCCTGTTGGACGGTGTCGAGGCCGCCGGCGAGGTGCCGGCGGGCCGGTGGGAGCCGTACGCCGACGCGGGCCCGGAGTACGCGGCCGCGTTGCGCCGGACCACCCGGTACGGCGGCTTCCTCGCCGACATCGACCAGTTCGACGCCGACTTCTTCGGGGTCAGCCCGCGCGAGGCGGCGCTGATGGATCCGCAGCAGCGGATCGTCCTGGAGGTCGCCTGGGAGGCCCTGGAACGCGCCGGGATCGTGCCGGCGTCGCTCGCCGGCACCGACAGCGGCGTGTTCGTCGGGGTGAACACCGACGACTACGGCCGCCGGCTGCTGGAGGACCTGCCGCGGATCGAGGCGTGGACCGGGATCGGGGCCTCCCTCTGCGCGGTCGCCAACCGCGTGTCGTACGCGCTCGACCTGCGCGGGCCGAGCATGGCCGTGGACACGGCGTGCTCGGCCTCGCTGGTCGCCGTCCACCTGGCCTGCCAGAGCCTGCGGGCCGGCGAGTCGCCGGTGGCGATCGCCGGCGGCGTCATGCTGATGGCCGCGCCGGGCCTGACGATGGTGATGGACTCGGCCGGCGCGCTGTCCGCGGACGGCCGGTCGAAGTCGTTCGACGCCGCCGCCGACGGGTACGGCCGAGGCGAGGGCTGCGGCATCGTCGTCCTCAAGCGGCTCGAGGACGCCCGCCGCGACGACGACCCGGTGCTCGCGGTGATCCGCGGCAGCGCCGTCAACCAGGACGGCCGCACCAACGGCATCATGGCGCCCAGCGAGGAGGCGCAGGCGCACCTGCTGCGGCAGGCGTACCGGCGGGCCGGCCTGGCGCCGGGCGCGGTGCAGTACGTGGAGGCGCACGGCACCGGCACCAGGGTCGGCGACCCGATCGAAGCCGGTGCGCTCGCCGCCGTGGTCGGCGCGGACCGGCCCGCCGACCGGCCCTGCCTGATCGGCTCGGTGAAGTCCAACATCGGCCACCTGGAGGCCGCCTCCGGCGTGGCCGGCCTGATCAAGACCGTGCTGGCGCTGCGCGCCGGCCGGATCCCGCCGAGCCTCAACTTCACCGACCCGAACCCGGACATCCCGTGGGACACGGCCGGGCTGCGCGTGGTGACCGAGCCGACCCCGTGGCCGGACACCGGCGGCGGGCCGCGCCGGGCCGGCGTGTCCGGGTACGGCTACGGCGGCACCCTCGCCCACGTCGTCCTCGAGCAGGCACCTGAGACAGATCCGGGGGACCCCGAACGCGCGCCGGGCGGCGACGAGGGCGCGAGCCGCGTGTACCCGCTGTCCGGCGCGTCCTCAACGGCCGCCCGCGAGTACGCCGCCCGGCTGGCCGGCTGGCTGGCCGGGCCCGGCGCGGACGTGCCACTCGCCGACGTGGGCGGCACGCTCGCGCACCGCCGCCAGCACCTGGCGCACCGGGCCACCGTGGTGGCCGCCGACCGGGACGAGCTGGTCGCCGGCCTGCGCGCGTTCGCGGCCGGCGACCCCGCGGACGGCGGCACGGCCGCCGCGACGCTCCCGGCCGCGACCGACCCCGGCCTGGTGTGGGTGTTCTCCGGGCACGGCTCGCAGTGGGCCGGCATGGGCGCCGAACTGCTCGCCACCGACCCGGACTTCGCCGCCGTCATCGACGCGGTCGACCCGGTGTACCGGGAGGAGATCGGCTTCTCGCCCCGGGAGGTGCTCCGCGCCCCGGAGCTGGGCGGGGTGGACCGCATCCAGCCGATGATCTTCGCGGTGCAGTCCGCGCTGGCGGCGGTGTGGCGGGCGCACGGCGTCCGGCCGGCCGCCGTGATCGGCCACTCGGTGGGCGAGATCGCCGCCGCCGTGGCCGCCGGCATCCTCGACCTGGAGGCGGGCGCGCGGCTGGTGTGCCGGCGCTCGACGCTGCTGCGCCATCCCGGCGTGCGCGGCGCGATGATCATGGTGAACCTGCCGTTCGCCGAGGTCGCCGCGCGGCTCGCCGGCCGGGACGGGGTGGCGCCGGCGATCGTCGCCTCCCCCACCTCCACGGTGGTCGCCGGCACGGCCGGGGCCGTCGCCGCGCTGGCGGAGGAGTGGAAGGCGGCCGGCGAGCTGATCGTCCGCCGGGTCGACTCGGACGTGGCCTTCCACAGCCCGCTGATGGACCCGATCGTGGCCGACCTGGCCGCGGTGGCGGCCGACCTGCCCAGCGGGCCGCCGTCGGTGCGGACGTACTCGACCGCGCTGGAGGACCCGCGGGACCCGCGCCGCCGCGACGGCGCGTACTGGGCGGCGAACCTGCGCAACCCGGTCCGCTTCGCCCCGGCCGTGAGCGCCGCGCTGGCCGACGGGTACCGGGTGTTCGCCGAGGTGTCGCCGCACCCGGTGGTGCTGCACTCGATCCTGGAGACGCTCGCCGCCGAGGACATCGACGACGGCTTCGTCGCGTACACGCTGCGCCGCAACCGGCCGGAGCGGCGCACGCTGCTGGTCAACCTGGGCGCGCTGCACTGCCACGGCGTGCCGGTGGACTGGCACGCGGCGCAGCCGGCCGGTCGCCTCGCGGACCTGCCGACGGTGGCGTGGCAGCACCGGGAGTACCGGGCCGACGCGGGCCCGCGCCGCCCCGGGCAGGTCCGCCAGCACGACGTGGACAGCCACACGCTGCTGGGCGCGCGGCTCACCGTCAACGGCAGCTCGACGGTGCGGTGCTGGCAGACGTTCCTGGACTCCTCGTGCAGGCCGTACCCGAACGAGCACCCGGTGCAGGGCACCGAGATCATCCCGGCCGCGGTGCTGCTGAACACGTTCTTCACCGCCGCCGCTGGCGAGGGTACCGATGCCGCCTTTGCCGGCTCCGCCGGCCCGCCCGTGCTGAGCGACGTGGCGCTGCGGGTGCCGGTGTCGGTCACCACACCGCGCGAGCTCCAGGTCGTCCAGCAGGACGGCACGCTGCGGCTCAGCTCCCGCCCGGTGGAGGCGCGGGAGGGCGAGACCGGCTGGCTCACCCACACGCTCGCGGTGGTGTCGCCGGTCGAGCCCGCCGAGTGGGTCGGCGACGAGGTGCTCCCGCTGCCGGCGCTGCGGGCCCGCTGCGCAGAGCAGCTGGAGCCGAACTTCGTGGAGGACCGGCTGGCCGGTGTCGGCGTGGCGGCGATGGGCTTCTTCTGGAAGGTCGCCGAGATCCGCAGGGCCGACGGCGAGATGCTGGTCCGGGTCGCCGCCGACGCGGACGGCGGCGAGCCGACCACCTGGGCGTCGGTGCTGGACGCGACGCTGTCGGCGGCGTCGGTGGTGTTCCCCGGCGAGCCGATCCTGCGGATGCCGGCGCACGTACGGCAGGTCGCGGTGACCGGCCGCTGCCCGGCCGAGGCGTGGGTGCACGTCCGGGTCGCCGACCGGGACACCGTGGACGTCCGGATCGCCGCGCTGGACGGCACCGTGCGGGCCCGGTTCTCCGGGCTGCGGTACGGCCTGCTCGAGGGCGACGCCTCGCTGCTCGGGGCCCCGGCCGACCAGCGGCGGATCGTGTACGAGATCGCCTGGCGGCCGCTCGGCCTGGCGGCGTCCACTCCGGACGGCGACGACCCGCTGCGCAGGGTCGTGCTGATCGGCGCGGACACCGCCCTGGCCGAGGCCGTCGCCGCCGCCGGGGTACCCGCGGTGGCGCTGGCCGAGCCGGCGGACCTGGACACGCTCGGCCCGCTCGACCGCGGTACCGCCGTGCTGGTCGGCGCCGCCTCCACCGGCGCGCCGGCCGCCACCGCGCTGGCCGCGTCCTGGCGGCTGACCCGCACCGCGCAGCTGCTGTCCGGTGTGGACGACATCACCGCCGGCCCGCTGCTGTGGTCGCTGACCAGGGGCGTGCGGGAGGCGGTCCGGGACACCGCCGTCGGCCAGGCCCCGCTGTGGGGCGTCGGCCGGGTGGTGGCCGGCGAGCTGCCCGACCTGTGGGGCGGCATCGTCGACCTGGACGACCGCGAGCCGCTGGCCGGGGTGCCGTCGCTGCTGCGGGTGCTGCGCGCCCGGCTGCGTGGCGAGCTGGACATCGACGTGGTCGCGCTGCGGCAGGGCACCGAGCTGACGGCCCGGCTCGCCCCGCTCGCCCGCGCGCCGGTACGCGGCTCCGCCGACTGCCGCCCGGACGGGACGTACCTGGTCACCGGCGGTCTCGGCGCGCTCGGCCTGGAGGTCGCGCACTGGCTGGCCCGGCGCGGCGCCCGCCGGCTGGTGCTGGCCGGCCGGACCGGGCTGCCGCCCCGGGAGAAGTGGGACAGCGTCACGGACGCCGCCACGCTGACCCGGATCGACTCGGTGCGGGCGCTGGAGGCCGGCGGCGTCACCGTGCGGGTGCTGCCGCTGGACGTGGCCGACCGGGCCGCGGCCGCCGCCGCGCTGTCGCCGGACGCGCTCGGGCTGCCGCCGGTACGCGGCATCGTGCACCTGGCCGGCGTGCTGGACAGCCGGATGGTCGGCGGCGTGGACGCGGAGTCGCTGGCCACCGTGCTGCGGCCGAAGGCGGACGGCGCGCTGGTGCTGCACGAGCTGTACCCGCCCGGCAGCCTGGACTTCCTGGTGCTGTTCTCCTCCTGCGGCCCGCTGCTCGGGCTGCCGGGGCAGGCCAGCTACGCGGCCGCCAACGCGGTGCTGGACGCGCTCGCCCACCACCGCAACGCCTCCGGCCACGACGACACGCTCACCGTGGACTGGACGTCCTGGCGCGGCCTGGGCATGTCGACATCGTCCGAACTGATCGACGCCGAGCTGGCCGCGCGCGGCGTCGCCGACGTCACCGCGCCGGACGCGTTCCGGGCCTGGGAGTACGCCGAGCGCCACGACGCTCCCAGCGTGGTGGTGCTGCGGCCGATCCCGCTCGAACCCGGCGCCCGCCGGCCCGCGCTGCTGCGCGAGCTGCCCACCGAGAAGCCGGCCGCCCCCGCGGCCACCGGCGGCGGGGACCAGCGGCTGGCCGGGCTGACCGGCGACAAGCTCCGGGAGTACCTGGTCGGCGAGGTCAGCAGGCACGTGGCCGGCGAGATGCGGCTCGGCCCGGCCGACCTCGACATCCGCCGCCCGCTCGCCGAGATGGGCCTGGACTCGGTGATGACCCTGGTCATCCGCAGGCGGCTGGAGAAGCGGTTCCGGCTCAGCCTGCCCGCGACGCTGCTGTGGAACCGGCCGACCGTGCAGGCCATCAGCGACTACCTGACGGAGGTGCTGTCATCGTGACCGCGAGAACCGGCACGGTGCCCTGGCCGGACGACTTCGCCGCCCGGTACCGGGAGGCGGGGTACTGGCGGGGCCGGCCGCTCGGGAACTGGATGTGGGACTGGGCGGACCGGTGGGGCGACCGCACCGCCGTGGTCGACGGCGAGCGCCGGCTCTCCTACCGGGAGCTGGCCGAGCGGGCCGACGCGCTCGCCGACCGGCTGGCCGGGCTCGGCCTGCGCGACGGCGACAACATGCTGGTCCAGCTGCCGAACTGCGCCGAGTTCCTGATCCTGTTCCTGGCCTGCCAGCGGATCGGGGTGGCGCCGCTGCTCGCGCTGCTGCCGCACCGGGAGCACGAGCTGAGCTTCCTCGCCGACCTGGCCAGGGTCGCCGCGATCGCCGTGCCGGACACCCACTCCGGGTACGACCACCAGGACCTGGCCGCCAAGCTGGCCGCCGGGGTCGGCCGGCCGTGCCAGGTGCTGGTGCTCGGTGCGGACGTCCGCGACGGCCACGCCGACCTGCGGGCCCTCACCGAGCCCGGCCCCGACCCGGCGGCCACCCGGCGGCGGCTGGACCGAGTCGCGCCCGACCCGGGCTCGGTGGCGCTGTTCCTGCTGTCCGGCGGCACCACCGGGCTGCCCAAGATCATCGCCCGCACCCACGACGACTACGAGTACAACGCGCGGGCCTGCGCGGCGGCGTGCGGATTCGGCGCGGACACCGTGTACCTGGTGATCCTGCCGATCGCGCACAACTTCCCACTCGGCTCGCCCGGCGCGCTCGGCGCGCTGCGCGCCGGCGGCCGCGTCGTGATGGCCCGCTCCCCCAACCCGGAGGTCGCGTTCCCGCTGGTGGAGCGGGAACGGGTGACCGCCACCTCGTTCGTGCCGGCCGTCGGCCAGCGGTGGAGCGAGGAGGCGGCCGGCTCCGGGTACGACCTGTCCAGCCTGCGGGTGGTCCAGCTCGGCGGGTCGGTGCCGCCGCCCGGCCTGCCCGGCCGGATCGCCGCCGCGCTGGGCTGCGCGGTGCAGCAGGTGTACGGGATGGCCGAGGGACTGATCAACTACACCCGGCCGGACGACCCGCCCGACATCGCCTGGCACACCCAGGGCCGGCCGGTCAGCCCGGGCGACGAGGTCCGGCTGGTGGACGAGCACGACTGCGACGTGCCGGCCGGCGAGGTGGGCCAGCTGCTCACCCGCGGCCCGTACACGCCGCGCGGGTACTTCGCCGCGCCGGAGCACAACGCCCGCGCGTTCACCGCCGACGGCTGGTACCGCTCCGGCGACCTGGTGCGCTGGGACACCAGCGGCAACCTCGTCGTCGAGGGCCGGGTCAAGGACCTGATCAACCGGGGCGGGGAGAAGATCTCCGCCCCCGAGATCGAGGCGCTGGTCGAGTCGCTGCCGCAGGTGCGGCAGGCCGCCGCGGTGCCGGTGGGCGACCCCGAGCTGGGCGAGCGGATCGGGCTGTGCGTGGTGCTGCGCCCCGGTACCGCGCTGACCCTGGCCGAGGTGCGGGCGGCGGTGGTGGCCAGCGGCGCGGCCCGGTTCAAGGCCCCGGAGCGGCTGGCCGTGCTGGACACCCTGCCGCTCACGGCGGTCGGGAAGGTCGACAAGAAGGCACTGCGCCGATACATCGAATCGCAGGAGGGTGTGGACGTCCATGGCTGAGACCACCGCGACCGCGGCTGGGCCGCCGGCCGGCGCGTCGGTGAAGATGACGCGCTTCCAGCTCACCACCGTGCTGACCGTGCTGCTGTCCGGGCAGCTGCTGTCCGCTCTGGACCAGTCCATTGTGGGCACCGCGATGCCGACGATGGTCGGCCAGCTCGGCCGCCTCGACAACTTCTCCCTCGTCGTCACCGCGTACCTGCTGACCTCGACGGTCGCGACCACGCTGTACGGCAAGCTGGCCGACCTGTACGGCGCGAAGCCGCTGTACCTGGCCGCCATCATCGTGTTCGTGGCCGGCTCGGCGCTGGTCGGCGCCAGCCAGAACATGACCGAGCTGGTCGCGTTCCGCGCCGTGCAGGGCGTCGGGGCCGGCGGGCTGGTCATCATGGCGTTCACGATCTGTGCCTCGATCATGCCGCCGCGCCAGCTCGGCCGGATCCAGGGCCTGGTCGGCGCGATGTACGCGCTCGCCTCGCTGATCGGGCCGCTGATCGGCGGCGCGTTCACCGAGTACCTGTCCTGGCGCTGGTGCTTCTACCTCAACGTGCCGATCGGCGCGGCCGCGGTGGTCCTCGTCTGGACCCAGCTGCGCCTGCCGCGCACCCGGCGCGAGCACCGCGTCGACTACCTGGGCGCGACCCTGCTGGTCGCCGGCGTGGCCGCGCTGCTGCTGGTGACCGTGTGGGGCGGGGCGACGTACTCGTGGTCGTCGGCGCCGGTGCTCGGCCTGCTCGCCGCGGCCGTGGTGCTGACCGCGCTGTTCGTGCTGCGGCAGCGGTCCGCGCCGGAGCCGCTGGTGCCGCTGCACCTGTTCCGCAACCCGGACGTGAGCCTGTCCATGGTGATCACGTTCATCGTCGGCGTGGCGATGTTCGGCGCCTTCGTGTTCCTGCCGATCTACCTGCAGGTGGTGCGCGGGTACGCGCCCACGGTGGCCGGCCTGTCGCTGCTGCCGCTGATGATCGCGGTGATGATCGGGTCCGGGCTGAGCGGCTGGCTGATGTCGGCGGTCGGCCGGATGAAGACGTTCCTGGTGCTGGGCACCGGGCTGATGGCGGTCGGGCTGTACCTGTTCTCGCTGCTGGACGCGGGCACGCCGGCGGTCGTGGTGTGGGGCGACGAGCTCATCGTCGGCGTCGGCATGGGCATGGTGGTGTCGAAGCTGATCATCGCCGCGCAGAACGGGGTGTCCCGGCGCGACCTGGGCACGATCACCGCGCAGTCGGCGTTCTTCCGCATCATCGGCGCCTCGATCGGCACGGCCGCGTTCGGCGCGGTGCTCACCGCCCGGCTGGGCTACTGGCAGGACCGGCTGGTGTCCCGGGACACCCTGGCCGGGCTGCCGCACGGCACGCACGTGCTGTACCAGGACCCGAAGGCGCTCCGGCACCTGCCACCGTCCGTCCACGACGACGTGGTGCGGATGTTCAGCCACTCGCTGAGCACGGTGTTCCTGGTGTCGGTGCCGGTGATGCTGCTCGCGTTCGCGGTCACCTTCTTCCTCCGCGACACCGAACTGCGCGGTGCCTCCGACTCCGCGCCCGAGCAGGCCGGTCACGGCGGGCCGAGGACCGGATCCCCGGCCGGCGGGCAGATTCCCCGTTCGGCTGGGACGACCGAATGACGCGAAGGGGACATTCCCGCCGCGAAAGTTGACCCGCCCGCAACAGCCACCCCACTGACCCTGAAGGAGTCTCAGTGCGACGCGGCATGATCCTCCTGTCCGCCGTGGTCCTGCTGGGCAGCGCGGTCACCGCCGCCGGGTTCGCCCGGTCGACGGCGGCCAGCCCGGCGACCAGCCCTGCCACCACGGCAGGCCCACCCACCGACCTCACCACCGCGGTCACCACCCTGGTCACCGGCGACCGGATCGTGTGGCCGCCGCGTGACGGCGGCGCCGAGACCCCGTTCGTCCAGCGCGCGGACACCCACGGCGCGGCGGCCTCGTTCGAGCACGTCAAGGCCGGCACGCAGGAGTTCCTGGTGCCCAGGACCGCCGTCCCCTACCTGTACCGCAACCTCGACCCGTCCCTGTTCGCGGTGCGCCGGACCGGCCCCAGCGACCAGGTCCCGGTGCACGTGGTGTACCGGTCCGGCACCGGCACCGCGCCGGCTCCCGGGGTCACCGTCACGAAGACCACCGCCGACGGGGCCGACGGGTACCTCACCCCGGCCTCGGCCAGGCAGTTCGGCGCGGCCCTCGCCCAGCAGTACGCCGCCGACACGAAGACCGGCGACTACGGCAGCGCCGGGCTGTTCGCCCACGTGCAGTCGGTCCGGCCGTTGAGCGGCGGCGGCGGCGCCGGGCTGTCGCCGCACTACGTGATGCACACGCTCAGCCTCAAGGTGCTGGACGGCGGCGGCCAGCCGCTGGACGACGGCCTCGTCGGCGTCGCCAACGTCGACGACCAGCGCGAGTTCGCCACCATCGGGGTGGTCTGGAAGGGCGTCGCCAAGTTCAGCGTCCCCGCCGGCAACTACACCGTCACCACCCAGGCGTTCCGGTACACCGACGCGGCGCAGACCGCCTCGGAGAGCCGCTTCGTCACGCTCCCGCAGGTCAGCGTCGCCGGCGACAGGACCGTCACCGTCGACCTGCGCACCGCGACGACCCGGGTGAGCGTGCACACCCCGACTCCGGCCTCGATCGCGGTGGCGACGATGCGGTACGGCCGCGACGACGCCCTCGGCGCGCAGGCGCTGGTCTGGGACTGGAGCGGCGACGCGACCACGACGTTCTACGTGTCCGCCACCCCGCGGCCGGCCGTCGGCGCCGAGCACTACTACTCCCGGTACCGGCTGGCCGGCGACGGCACCCACTACGACCTGAAGTTCCCCAGCGACACCGGCATCCCGGCCAACCAGGACAACCAGGTGGCACTGTCCGACCTGGCCGTCACCGACGCGTCCTACCCGAGCGAGGTCGGCACCCGGCCGGGCATCGAGGGCCACACCGGCGTGCTGCCGTGGGAGGCCAACCTGGTCATCTTCGACTACTTCGAGGAGCTGGACGCCCCGCTGCACCGCACCGAGTACGTCATCGGCAACCCGCAGATCGCGTGGCGGCAGGCGTTCGTCTCCTACGCCCCCACCGTCGGCGGCATCCTCATCGACGCCTGGCGCGCCTACCACCCCGGTGACCAGCGCAGCATCTCCTGGGGCGGGCACCCGGAGCACCCGGCCGTCGAGATCGACACCGGCGTGCACCCCAGCTTCGCCCCGGCCGTGACCCGCAGCGGCGACCTGGTCAACCTGTTCCTCTTCCCGTACGGCGACCAGACCGTCGAGCACGCCGGCTCCCGCTCCCCCGGCCTGGGCAGCGAGCTGAAGGAGAACATCAGCTTCAAGCTGTACGCCGGCGACAACCTGGTCGCGCAGGGCGAGTACCCCTACGTCCAGGACCTGTCGGTGCCGGCCGACCCGACGACGTTCCGGATCGAGCTGGACAGCACCCGCCAGGCCCCGTGGTTCACGCTCTCCAACGAGATCCACACCACCTGGACGTTCCCGTCCGCGCACGTGCCGGACAGCGTGACGCTGCCCAACCCGAAGTGGGCGTGCGTGCGGTTCGCGCCCCGGCACAACTGTGCCGCCGTGCCGCTGCCGCTGCTCTACTACGCCGTCGACGGGCTCGACCTGACCGACCACGCGCCGGCGGGCGCGGCGGCCAGCACCGACATCACGCTCTACCACGCCCAGGGCGCCGACCCGAGCCCGATCACGGCGGCCTCGATGGAGGTCTCCTACGACGGCGGCAGGACCTGGCAGCCCACCACGGTGACCGGCTCCGGCGACCACTACACCGCGCACTACACGCACCCCGCGCTGTCCGCCACCGACGGCTACGTCGCCATCCGCGCCACCGCGAAGGACGCGGCCGGCGACACGGTCACCCAGACCGTGCTCAAGGCGTACGCGCTGGCAGGTGCCTGATGCGCCGCGATTCGGGAGGTTCCATGTTCCGCATCTCCACGCGCCGGCGCGGTGTGGCGGCCGGTGTCCAAGCCACCGCCGCGCTGCTCGCCGCCGGCCTGACCGCCGCCGGGGTGGTCGCGCTGACCGGGACCGGCACGGCCACCGCCGACGGCACGGCCGCCACCGCCGCGCACCCGGCGGCCGTGCCCGGCGCCAACGAGGCCGCCTGCGCCGCCGCCCAGCCCGGGCACGTGCGCTGCCTGGCCGAGTACCGGCCCGACCACCGGGCCACCGCCGCGGTCCGGCCCGACACGGCGGCGCGGCCGGCCGTGCAGCCGGCCGGGTACGGCCCGCGCGACCTGTGGTCGGCGTACGGCCTGCCGGGCACCCGGCCCGGCCGGGCCCGCACGGTCGCCGTGGTCACCGCGTTCGACAACCCGACCGTGGAGGCCGACCTGGCCGCCTACCGGACCCAGTACGGGCTGCCGGCCTGCACCACCGCCAACGGCTGCTTCCGCAAGGTCGGCCAGGACGGGACCGCGGCGCTGCCGCAGCCCGACCAGTCCTGGGGCCTGGAGGCCGCCGTCGATGTGACGATGGTGTCGGCGGCGTGCCCGCGCTGCCACGTCCTGCTGGTCGAGGCGAACGACGACTCCTACCCGTCGATGGGCGCGGCGGTCGACACCGCGGTCCGGCTCGGCGCGGCCGTGGTGTCCAACAGCTACGGCGCGGCCGAGAGCAACCTGGCCATGGACTACGCCGCGCACTACCAGCACCGTGACGCGGTCGTCGTCGCCTCCACCGGCGACGGCGGGTTCGGGCCGGCGAACTTCCCCGCCGTGCTCGGCACCGTGGTCGCGGTCGGCGGCACCACGCTCATCCCGGCCGACAACCGGCGCGGCTGGACCGAGCAGGCCTGGTCCGGCTCTGCCGGCGGCTGCTCCGCCTACGTCGCCAAGCCGTCCTGGCAGCACGACCGCAACTGTCCGATGCGGACCGTCGCGGACGTGGCGGCGGTGGCCGACCCGCAGACCGGGGTGGCCGTGTACGACACCTTCCTGCCGCCCGATCAGGCCGGCTGGCAGGTCGTCGGCGGCACCAGCGTGGCGGCCCCGCTGGTGGCCGGGGCGTTCGGGCTGGCCCCGCGGCCGGCCGGGCCGGGCGCGAGCGCGCTGTACCAGCCGTGGTCGCGGCACTTCGTCAACGACGTCGTCGGCGGCTCGACCGGCTTCTGCGGCGGCGACTACCTGTGCACCGGGCTGCCCGGGTACGACGCCCCGACCGGCGTCGGCTCCCCGCGCGGCGTGTTCGCCTTCTGACCCGGACCGGACCGTACCGGACAGGACTCCCGCCCCGTTCCGCAATGGCGCGGAGCGGGGCGGGTGCTCATCCACCCACCCCTCACACCCACGGGATGGAACCATGCCCTCTCTCCCCCTGCGAGCCGGCGCGCTGGCGGCCTTCGCCGCGGTCGCGCTGGCGGTCCCGGCGGCGCGCGGCGACGCGACCGCCGCCGGCCCCGCGCACCCGCACCTCCCGTCGGCCTGGACGATGGCCGGCCAGAACCTCGCCAACACCCGGTCCAACCCGGCCGAGCACGCGCTCTCCACGGCCAACGTGGGCCAGCTCGCCGCGCGCTGGACCTACACCCCGCACGGCAACGTGTCCGCGACCCCCGCCGTCGTCGACGGGGCCGTGTACGTCCCCGACTGGGGCGGCTACGTGTCCAAACTGGACGCCCGCACCGGCGCGGTGATCTGGTCCCGGCCGGTCACCGACTACGGCTTCCCGGCCGGCGCGCTCAGCCGGACCAGCCCGGCCGTGTCCGGCCACCGGCTGTTCCTCGGCGACCACACCTCCGGCACGCTGTACGCGCTCGACACCGGCACCGGCGCGCTGCTCTGGAAGAGCGTGCTGAGCACCCATCCCGGCGCCACCCTCACCCAGTCGCCCGTCGTGGACGACGGCGTCGTGTACCAGGGCGTGTCCTCCGAGGAGGAGGGCCTGGCCGTCAACTCGAACTACCCGTGCTGCACGTTCCGCGGCAGCCTCGCCGCCGTGTCGGCAGCCACCGGGCAGGTGCTGTGGCAGACCTACATGGTGCCGGACAACGGCGGCCAGCCCGGCGGGTACTCCGGCGGCGCGGTGTGGGGCTCCACCCCCGCCCTCGACCCCGCCCACCACACGGTCTACGTGACCACCGGCAACAACTACGAGGTCCCGGACAGCGTGGACGCCTGCGTGGCCGGCGGCGGCACCCCGGCGCAGTGCCTCGACCCGGCCGACCACATCGACTCGATCGTCGCGCTGGACACGCGGACCGGCGCGATCAGGTGGGCGAGCGGGCCGCCCGCCTTCGACACCTGGAACATCGCCTGCGTGGCCGCGCCGCCGCCGAACAACTGCCCTGACAACCCGGGCGCCGACAACGACTTCGCCCAGGGCGCGCAGCTGTTCACCGTGCCCGACGGCCACCACGGCACCCGGCAGCTGGTCGGCGCCGGCCAGAAGTCCGGCGTGTACTGGGCGGTCGACGCGCGCACCGGCGCGGTGGTGTGGTCGGCGGCGGTCGGCCCCGGCTCGCCCAACGGCGGGATGCAGTGGGGCAGCGCCACCGACGGCCGCCGCATCTACGTGCAGGAGACCGACGCCGCCCGCGTCCCGTACACCCTGCCCGACGGGCAGCAGATCGCGTACAGCTCGTTCGCGGCGCTGGACGCGGCCACCGGCCGGATCGTCTGGCAGGTCCCCGAGCCGCACCAGGGCTTCGCGCTGGGCGCGCTGTCCACCGCCAACGGGGTCGTGTACGCGGGCAGCCACAGCGGCCACCTGTACGCGCTGGACGCCGCCACCGGCGCGGTCCGCTGGGACCAGCCGGTGCCCGGCGCCACCATCGCCGGTCCCGCCCTGGTCGACGGCACCGCGTACTGGGGCATCGGCTACAGCAACCACCTCGGCGGCCCCGCCGACGCGACCGCGTTCTACGCGTTCTCCCTCCCGCACTGACCCCGTGACCGGCCGGCCGGGGACGGATCCCCGGCCGGCTGGGACGGCGGGCTCACGACGGGATGACGCACCCCGCGCGAACCTGACTACGACACTCGAGACCCTGGAAGGTGGCCCGATGCACCGGTCCCTGATCATCGCCAAGATCACCCCCGGCAGCGAGGCCGACGTGGCGCGCATCTGGGCCGAGTCGGACCGCACCGAGCTGCCGCGGGTCGCCGGGGTGACCAGCCGCGAGCTGTACGTGCTCGGCGACCTGTACGTGCACCTGCTGGAGACCGAGCAGCCCGGCGGCACCGCCATCGCCGGCGCCCGCCAGCACCCGGAGTTCCAGCGCGTCAGCGAGCGGCTCGAGCCCTACATCCAGCCGTACCTGCCCACCTGGCAGTCCCCCAGGGACGCGGTGGCGAACCGCTTCTACCGCTGGGACCCGGCGTGAGCACCGCGACCGCCCGCCCGTTCGTCGTCGGGGCGTGCGAGCACGCGCACGGCCGGCCGGTGCTGGAGTACGCGATCCGGCACGCCCACCAGGAGGGCGGCGAGGTCGTCGCGGTGCACGTGCGGCGCAGCCTGTCCCCGCTGAGCACGTACTACGACACCACCGGCTCGGTGCCGGCATGGAGCGCCGAGTGCGAGGACATCGCGTTCAACCAGGTACGCGCGGTGCTCGGCGGCCAGGTGCCGAAGTGGCGGTACGTCGTCCGGCGCGGCGACGTGGCGACCGCCCTCGCCGCGGTCGCCCAGCAGATGGGCGCGCGGGTGATCCTCGTCGGCGAGAGCCCGAAGGGCTGGCTGCGCCGGCTCTGCACCGGCTCGGTCGCCCGCGCGCTGGCCCGCCGCCGCACGCTCACCGTCAAGGTGGTGTCGCAGGCCGGGACCAGCGCCCGCACCCCACGCACGCTGATCCTGCGCGGAGGCACCCCATGAGCCCGACAACGATCGACGTCCACGGCCACGTCACCTCGCCGGAGCTGCTGGCCCGGCTGCCGATGCCGCCCAGCCTCGGCGACATCGACGGGATGATCGCGCAGAAGGAGGCGGCCGGGATCGGGATGACGATCGTCGGCAGCCCGGTCGGCGCCGGCACCATGGTGCCCGTCCCCGGCCTCGACAACTACGACCAGCCAGCGGACAAGCTCGAGGCCTTCCACGACTTCGTCGCCGAGACCGTGCGGAAGCACCCCGACTCGCTGCGCGCCTACGTGTACGCCAACCCGTACGGCGGCGACCGGCAGCTGGAGCGGACCGCCGCGCGGCTGGCCGAGGACGAGTTCGTCGGGCTGATCGTGAACTCGAGCGTGCGCGGGCGGTACCTGGACGAGCCGGCCGCCGAGGACTTCTGGGCCCTCGCGGCCGAGTACCGCGCCCCGGTGCTGCTGCACGCGCCGGCCGAGCCGGTGGGCAGCGCCGGCCTGCGCCACGTCGGCCTCGTCGAGCACGTGGCCCGGCCCTGCGACATCACCCTCGGCGTCGCCGCGATCCTGGCCGCCGGCTGGCTGGACAAGTACCCGGACCTGGCCCTGATCGCCAGCACCGGCGGCGGCGCGCTGCCGCTGCTGGCCGAGAAGCTGGACCTGGCGCAACGCCGGGCCGGCCCGCCCGGATCGGCCGAGCCCACCGGTCCGCCGTTCAGCGCCCAGCTGCGGCGGGTGTACGTCGACACGGCGACGCCGAGCGCGCTCGGGCTGGCCGGCGCGCTGGCCACGTTCGGGCCGGACCGGCTGCTGTTCGGCACCGACTCGCCGCCGCTGACCGGCCCGCTCGCCACCGCGCTGGACCGGGTCGCCGCGCTCGACGCGGGGCCCGAGGTCACCGGCCGGATCCTGACCGGCAACGCGGCACGCCTCTTCGGACTCGACGGGAGCGCAGATGACTGACCTACGGCCGCTGGAGGGCCGGCGCGCGCTGGTGGTCGGCGGGTACGGCGCGATCGGCACGGTGATCTGCCGCCAGCTCGCGGCCGCCGGCGCCTGGGTCGCGGTGGCCGGCCGGTCCGCCGGCAAGGCCACCGCGCTGGCCGACGAGCTCGCCACCGACACGAAGGCCACCGGCCACGCGCTCGACGTGACCAGCCGGGACGACGCGGAGCGCGTCGTCGGCGAGCTGGGCGCCCGCTGGGGCGGCGTGGACATCCTGGTGAACTGCGCCAGCAAGCTGGTCACCACGCCGGCCGAGCACTTCGCCGAGGACGACTGGCGCGACGTCGTCGACGCCAACCTGATCGGCGCGTTCCGGCTGTCCCAGCTGGCCGGCCGGGCGATGATCGCGGCCGGCGACGGCGGCGCGATCGTGCACCTGTCCTCGGTGCGGGCCGCGGCCGGCGGCCGGCTCGGCTTCTCGGCGTACGGCGCCAGCAAGGCCGGCCTGAACCTGCTGGTCCGGCAGCTCGCGACCGAGTGGGGACGGCACGGGATCACGGTGAACGCGGTCGCGCCCGGCTTCATCTCCACCGACCTGGTCGAGGAGACCGCGCAGAACCGCCAGTTCCTGCAGGTGATGCTCGGCCGCATCCCGCTCGGCCGGTTCGCCGAGCCGGCGGACGTGGCCGGCGCCGTGCTGTACCTCGTCTCGCCGCGGGCCCGCTTCGTCACCGGGCAGGTGCTGTACGTGGACGGCGGCGTGACGGCCAGCCAGTGACCCGCGCTGACCCGGAGTTCCCGTGAGGAGAAGGAGACCGATCCCGATGACCTGGCACGCCCTGTTCTACCCGCTCCGCCTCGGCACCGAGGAGACCGTGAAGGACCTGTTCAAGGAGAGCGGCCGGCCCGCGTTCGAGGTGCGCGACGACGCCGGCAACGTGGCCGGGCGGCTGCTCGGCACGATGGCGTTCGTCGGCGCGGGCACCGCCATCCGCGCCATGGAGGTACACGGCCCGCTGCCGCTGGTCGCCGCCCACCTGGGCCGGCAGCCGCAGATCCGGCGGTTCGAGGAGCAGCTGGAGGAGCTGCTCGCCGAACCCCGCGACATGCGCTCGCCGGACGGCGCCCGGCGGTTCTTCCAGCAGGCCGGTATGCAGAGCGCGCACGTGGACGTGGGCACCGGCCCGAACGGCGACTGGCACGGCTGGTACTTCCCGCTGCGGCCGGGCGCCGAGGACAAGGCGCGGGCGCTGTTCGACTCCTACGACGGGACCGGGCCGCGGCCGGGCGCGATGACGTTCCTCGGCCAGCGCAAGGCGCTGCGGCTGGTGGAGCGGGGCAGCGCCGACGCGGCGCTGGACCTGGAGCTGGCCGAGCGGATGGCCGAGCTGGCCACGCCGGCGGCCGGCCCCGCCGGCATCGCGCTCGAGTGCGTGATCGTCCGCCGGCACGACCTGCCGGTGTCCTAGCGGAGGGGACGGGAAATGGAGATCGGGCTCGGACTGCCGAACGCGATTCGCGGCGTGGACGCCGCCACACTGCTCGACTGGGCCAGGGAGGGCGACCGGGGCGGCTTCAGCACGGTCGCCACCACCGACCGGATCGTGTACCCCAGCTACGAGAGCCTCACCGTGCTCGCCGCGGCCGCCGCGGTCACCGAGCGGTGCCGGCTCACCACCGCCATCCTGCTCGCGCCGCTGCGCGAGACGGCGCTACTGGCCAAGCAGGCCGCCAGCGTGGACCGGCTGTCCGGCGGCCGGCTGACGCTGGGGCTGGCGGTCGGCGCCCGGCCGGACGACTTCCGCGCCACCGGCGCCGACCACGGCCGGCGCGGGGCCACCCTGGACGACCAGCTCGGCGAGCTGCGCCGGATCTGGGGCGGCGAGCGGCGCGGGATCGCCGGCGGCATCGGGCCGGAGCCCGCCACCCCCGGCGGGCCGCCGATCGTCCTGGGTGGACACTCACCGCGGGCGGTGGCGCGGGCGGCGAAGTACGGCGACGGCTGGATCTCCGGCAGCGGCGGGCCCGGCATGTTCGCCGGCGGGGCGGCCGCGTTCCGGGCCGCGTGGGAGAAGGAGGGCCGGCGGGGCCGGCCCCGGCTGCTCGGACTGGCGTACTTCGCGCTCGGCCAGGACGCCCGCGAGAACGCCACGGCGTACGTCAACGACTACTACGGGTTCGCCCCGCCGTACGCGGCGCACGTGCTCAGCCACGTCGCGGTCGGCGAGGCCCGGGTGGCGGCCACGCTCGGCGCGTTCGCCAGGGCCGGCTGCGACGAGCTGATCCTCGCTCCCTGCACGGCCGACCTGGAACAGGTCAAGCTGCTGCGGGCCGTCATCGACGGGCGGCCCGGCTCATGAGAAACCGCGAGATCAGCGCCATCGTCCGGGGCGGCCCGGACGTCCTCGAACTGCGGCACCGCGAGCTGCCGGCCACCGTGCCGGCCGGCCAGGCCAGGGTCAGGGTGGCGGCGGCCGGCGTGTCGTTCGGCGACATCCTGCTGCGGGTCGGGGTCATCCCCGGCGGGCCGAAGCCGCCGTTCACGCCCGGGTACGAGATCGCCGGCATGGTCGAGGCGGTGGGCGACGGCGTCACCGCGCCCCGGCCCGGCGACCGGGTGGCGGCGCTGCTGCACGAGGGCGGGTACACCGACCTGGTGGACGTGCCGGCGGCGCGGCTGGTGCCGCTGCCGGACGGTGTCGAGGCGGTCGACGCGGCGGCGGTCGCGCTGAACTACTTCATCGCGTACCAGATGCTGCACCGCGTCGCCCGGGTGCGCAGCGGGCAGCGGGTGCTGGTGCACGGCGCGTCCGGCGGGGTCGGCCTGGCCTTCCTCCAGCTCGGCGCGCTGGCCGGCGTCGAGATCCACGGCACCGCGTCGGCCGCCAAGCACGACATCGTGCGGGAGGCCGGCGGGAACCCGATCGACTACCGCGGCCAGGACTTCGTCGGCGTCGTCCGCGCACGCACCGGCGGCGCCGGGGTGGACGCGGTGTTCGACGCGATCGGCGGCACCCAGTTCGGCCGCAGCCGCAGGACGCTGCGGAAGGGCGGCATCCTCGTCGCGTACGGCCAGAGCGCGGCCTTCCAGAACGGCAGGGCCAACAAGCTGCTCGGCGCCCGCGGCTTCCTCGGCGGGATCATCCTCGCCAAGCTGATCCCGGACGGCAGGCGCAAGGTCTTCTACAACGCCTGGAGCCTGGAGAAGGCCCACCCCGAGGCCTACCGCGAGGACCTCGCCCAGGTCTTCGACCTGCTCGCCGCCGGCCGGATCACCCCGCTAGTGGCCAGCACCCTGCCCCTCGAGGAGGCCGCCAAGGCCCACGAACTCCTCGAGACGGCCGCCGTGCGCGGCAAGATCGTCCTGACGACCTGACACCCACGCAACACCCACGCAACACCCACGCAACACCCGATCAGCAGCCACATCAGGTTCCCGCCGCCAAGGCGGAGCGGGCCGCGTGCCGTCCTTGCACGCAAGCGGGCCGACAACGCCGGCAGCGGGGACCGCAGGTTTCCGCCGCCAAGGCGGAGCGGGCCGCCGCGTGCGTTCTTGGCACGCAAGGGCCGCGACAACGCCGGCGGCGGGAACCTGGGGGGTTGGAGCCCGGTGGGAACCGGTGGAGCGGCGTAGCCCCTGACCACACTCCGGTCGGGGGCTCCGTCGGTGCTCAGGGCCGACCGGTGGCCGCCGTGTCGATGACCTCGTCCAGGACGTCGCGGGAGCGGACGAGGTCGGCGATCGTGCGGTTGATGCGGTCGCGCTCCGCGCAGAGCTCGTCGGCCAGCTTGGGGGTGGCGACCTCGTTCGGGCCACCGTCGGCGTCCCTCATGCAGGGCAGCAGTTGTGCGATCTTCCGGCTGTTCAGGCCCGCCGCGTAGAGCGTCTGGACGCGCACGACGCGGTCGACCGCCCACTCGCCGTAGTCCCGGTGACCGCCGGGGGTGCGCTGGGCGCGCAGCAGTCCCTGTGCCTCGTAGTAGCGCAGCGACCGCTCGCTCACCCCGCTGCGCCGGGCCAGCTCTCCGATCCGCATCCCGCACCTCGCCCGACTCGAACCTGACACCGATGTCAAGTTCTACCACGCCGGCGTGACGAACACCCGTCAGGGATCGAACCGGTAGCCGATGCCGGGTTCGGTGATCAGGTGGCGCGGCCTGGCCGGGTCCACCTCCAGCTTCCGGCGCAGCTGCGCCATGTAGACGCGGAGGTAGTTGGCCTCCTTGCCGTACTGCGGCCCCCACACCTCCTGCAGCAGCTGCTTCTGCGACACCAGCCGGCCCGGATGGCGTACCAGCACCTCCAGCAGGTGCCACTCGGTGGGGGTGAGCCGGACCTCGCCGGCCCCGGTGGTGGCCCGCCGGGCGGCCAGGTCGACGGTGAACGCCTCAGTCCGCACCACCGGCGCGTCCTCCACCGGCCCCGACCTGCGTACCGCCGCTCGGACCCTGGCCAGCAGCTCCTCCATGCCGAAGGGCTTGGTCACGTAGTCGTCGGCGCCGGCGTCCAGCGCCTCCACCTTCTCCGACCCGTCGTGCCGAGCGGACAGCACGATCACCGGCGACCGGCTCCAGCCGCGCAGCCCCCGGATCACCTCCACCCCGTCCATGTCCGGCAGGCCGAGGTCGAGGATGACCACGTCCGGCTGGTGGCGCGCTGCCGCGTCCAGCGCCGCCCTGCCGTCCGCCGCGGTGTCCACGTCGTACCCGCGGACCCGCAGGTTGATCCGCAGCGCCCGGACGATCCCGGGCTCGTCGTCCACCACCAGCACCCGCGTCACGCGTCCCCTCCCGCCACCGGCAACGACACCACCATGGTCAGGCCGCCACCGGGGGTGTCCTCCGGGGTGAGCGTGCCGCCCATCGCCTCGGTGAACCCGCGCGCCACCGCCAGCCCCAGTCCGACGCCACCGGCCGCGCGGTCGCCGAGCCGCTGGAACGGCGCGAAGATCCGGTCCCGGTCCGCGGCCGGCACGCCCGGCCCGCGGTCCACCACCCGCAGCTCCACCCGGCCACCCAGCCGGCCGGCGGACACCCGGACCGGCGAGCCCTGCCCGTACCTGAGCGCGTTGCCGATCAGGTTCGCCACCACGCGTTCCAGCAGGCCGGGGTCGGCCAGCACCGGCGGCAGCGTCTCCGGCACGTCCAGCTCCGCCATCCCGTCCAGCCCGACCAGTGCCGCGGGTACCACCTCGTCCAGCCCGACCGGGCGCAGCGCCGGCCGTACCGAGCTGGTCTGGATCCTGCTCATGTCCAGCAGGTTGTCGACCAGCGCGGTCAGGTGGTCAGCCGAGTCCTCGACGGTGGCCAGCAGCTCCTGCTCGTCCCCTTCGCCCCACTCCACCTCCGGCGAGCGCAGGCTGGACGCGGCCGCCTTGATGGAGGCCAGCGGCGTACGCAGGTCGTGGCTGACCGCCGCGAGCAGCGCCGTCCGCATCCGGTTGGCCTCCTCCAGCTCCGCCGCCGCGGCCGCCTGGGCGGCCAGCCGCTGCTGGCGGAGGGCGACGGCGGCCTGGGCCGCGAACGCGGCGATCACCCGCCGGTCGCCGCCGGACAGCGCCCGGCCGCGCAGCACCAGCCGCAGCCCGTCCGCGGCCGGCACCACCTCCTCGACCGCCGCCGGCGCCACCTCCTCGCCCGCCGACTCGGCCGCCGCCCAGCCGGCCTCCTCCCGCTCCAGCAGCGCGACGCTGGTCAGGCCGAACGCCTCCCGGACCCGCTCCAGCAGCTCGGGCAGGCCGCGCGCACCGCGCAGCACCGAACCGGCCAATGTGGACAGCAGCTCGGCCTCGGCCCTGGCCCGGGAGGCCTGCGCCGTCCGCAGCGCCGCGACGTGCACCACCGTGCTGACCGCCAGCGCGACCAGCACGAACACGGCCAGCGCAAGCGCGTTGGTGCGGTCGGCGATGGTGAAGGTGTGTACCGGCGGGGTGAAGTAGTAGTTGACCAGCAGCATCGCGGACACGGCCGCGACCAGCGCCGGCCACCAGCCACCGACCAGCGCGATGCCGACGACCGCGAGCAGGTACACCAGCAGCGGGCTGGACAGCTGGATGCGGTCCCGCAGCGGGAGCAGCAACCCGGTCAGCGCCGGCAACACGACGACGGTGAGCGCCGCGCCGAGCGCCTGCCGCCGCCGGCTCACCCCGCCGGTCAGCCGGGGCAGCCGGATGCCGCGCCATGGCCGCCCGCCCGCCTCCTGCGCGATCAGGTGCACCGCGACCGGGCCGGACCCGCGCAGCACCGCCGGGCCCACGCCCTCGTCGAACACCCTGGCCAGCCGGGACCGGCGGCCGATCCCGACCACCAGCCGGGTGGCTTCCACGCCGCCGGCGAAGTCCAGCAGTGCGGCCGGCACGTCGTCGCCGACCACCGTGTGGTACGTCCCGCCCAGGCTCTCCACCAGCTCGCGCAGGCTCTCCCGGCGCTGCGGCTGCTCGCCGCCGGCCAGCCCGGCCGAGCGGACCACGTGCACCGCGAGCAGGCTGCCGGCCGGCGCGTTGTCCGGCGCCTCGGAATTGAGCCGCGCCGTGCTGCCCCCGGTCCCGGCGGCCATCCTCGCGATGTCGGCGGCCGCGCGCACCAGCGCCGCGCTCTCCGGCCCGCCGGCGATCGCCACCACCACCCGCTCGCGCGGTTCCTCCTCCCGGTACCGGCGGCGCGCCTCCTCCACCCGGCCGGCCAACCAGAGCAGCGCCACCTCGCGCAGCGCGGCGAGATTCTCCAACCGGAAGTGGCGCGCCTCGGCGGCATCGACGTCGCGGATGACGTCGCCGCGCGCGAGCCGCCGGCGCAGCGCCTCCGGCGCCATGTCGACCAGCTCGATCTGGTCGGCCTCCCGCACCACCTCGTCCGGCACGGTCTCGGTGGGCCGGACGCCGGTGATCCACTCGACCACCCCGGCCAGCGACTCCAGGTGCTGGACGTTCAGCGTGGTCAGCACGTCGATGCCGGCGTCCAGCAACCGGCGCACGTCCTGCCAGCGCTTCGGGTACGCGGAGCCGGGAGCGTTGGTGTGCGCCAGCTCGTCCACCAGCGCCACCCGCGGCGCCCTGGCCAGGACCGCGTCGGTGTCCAGCTCGGTGAGCACGGTGTCCCGGTACCGGACCTCGCGGCGCGGCACCACCTCCAGCCCGCCCAGCGCCGCCCCGGTCAGCTCCCGGCCGTGCGTCTCCACCAGCCCCACCACCACGTCAGCCCCGCCCGCCGCCCGCCGGCAGCCCTCACCCACCATCGCGTACGTCGTGCCGACGCCGGGAGCCGCACCGAGGTAGATCCGCAGCCTGCCACGTGTCACGCCCCTAGTGTGCCTGGTCGTGTGCCTGGTCCTGGCCCTTCCGCCACTGGTGCGGGACCGGCGTGGCCGGCGGCGGGGGCGCCTTCCCCGGCCGGGTCAGGGCGGCGCCGGCCAGGCACGCGCCGGCGAGGACCGCCAGCTCCCCGGGGTGGGTGAGGCGCAGGTACCCGGCCGGGCTGTAGAGCAGGGACTGCCCGAACAGCCAGGCCAGCACCATGGCCGGCAGCGCGGCCCGCAGCCGGACCAGCGCGCCGGCGGCCACCGCCATCCCGGCGAGCAGCACCAGGCCGACCGTCCGTGCGTCGGCGGCCAGTCCGGCGACGACGAACGCCGCCGCCGCGGTCGCCGCGAAACCCACCTCGCCCGGAACGTCCCGTCGCCATGCCATACCGGCCAGCGAACACCTCCAGCGGCCCGGCATCGGCGATCTTGACACCGCCTTGACACCGGCCCGCGCAGCCTTGACGGCTTCCTGACGCGGCTCATCCGGACGTGGCCCATCCCGCCCGTCAAGATTCCGCTAAGAACCCCGGTCCCGGCGTCAAGACCGCGTATCGATCGCACAGCTCCCGATCCATGACCGGTAGGTCTGGGATGTGACAAGTTGGGTGCGTGGGTCGCTGAAGCGGGTCGTGGTCGGGCGTCCGCTGCGGAATGAGCAGATGGGCGAGACCCTGCTGCCGAAGAAGCTGGCGCTGCCGGTGTTCTGCAGCGACCCGCTGTCGTCGAACGCATACGCCACCGAGCAGATCATGCTCGGGCTCAGCCTCGGCGGTCTCGCCATGATCCACTGGGCGCCGTGGGTCGCGCTGGCGGTGATCGCGCTGCTCACCGTGGTGGTGCTGTCCTACCGGCAGACCTGCCACGCCTACCCGGACGGGGGTGGCGCGTACGCGGTGTCCCGGGCCAACCTCGGCGTGAACGCCTCGCTGACGGCGGCCAGCGCGCTGCTGGTCGACTACGTGCTGACCGTGGCGGTGTCGGTGGCCGCCGGCGTGGCCAACATCGTCTCCGCGATCCCCTCGCTCGCCCCGTACTCGGTGCAGCTCTGCCTCGGCATGATCGTGGTACTCGCGGTGATGAACCTGCGCGGGGTCAAGGAGTCCGGCACGGTGTTCGCGGTCCCCACGTACGGGTTCGCGGCCGTCGTGTACCTCATGATCATCTGGGGGATGCTGCGGATCGCCTTCGGCGACACCCCGAAGGCGGAGTCCGCGCACTTCGGCATCCACGCCACCCACGGCACCACCGGCCTGCTGGCGTTCGCGCTGATCCTGCGGGCGTTCTCGCAGGGCTGCACCGCGCTCACCGGGGTGGAGGCGGTCAGCAACGGCGTGCCCAGCTTCAGGAAGCCGAAGTCGAAGAACGCCGCCGACACCCTCGCGATCATGGGCGCGATGACGATCGCGATGTTCGTCGGGATCACCGCGCTGGCGCTGGCCGCCCACGTCCGCGTCGCCGAGAGCGTGCACCAGCTCACCGGCGCCCCGCACAGTTACCAGCAGAAGACCGTCATCACCCAGATCGCGGCCGCCGTCTCCGGCGACGGGTCCGTCCTGTTCTACCTGGTCGCCGGGTTCACCGCCGCGATCCTGGTACTGGCCGCCAACACCGCCTACAACGGCTTTCCCATCCTGGCCTCGATCCTGGGCGAGGACGGGTTCCTGCCGCGCCAGTTCTCCCGCCGCGGCGACCGGCTGGTGTTCAGCAACGGCATCGTCATCCTGGCGCTACTGGCCGGCCTGCTGATCTGGGTGTTCGACGCCTCCACCAACCAGCTCATCCAGCTCTACATCATCGGCGTGTTCGTCTCCTTCACGCTGTCCCAGACCGGCATGGTCCGGCACTGGAACGACGAGCTGCGGGTGGCCCGCGACCGCCGGCAGCGCCGGCACCTCCACCGGGCCCGCGCCATCAACGCCGGCGGCGCGGTGGTCACCGCGCTGGTGCTGGTCATCGTGCTGATCACCAAGTTCGTCCACGGCGCCTGGATCGTGGTCATCGCGATGCCGGTGGTGTTCGTGATGATGAAGGCGATCCACCGGCACTACACCCGGATCGCCGAGGAACTCATGCCCGGCGAGGACAGCATGACGCTGCCCAGCCGGGTGAACGCGGTGGTGCTGGTGTCCAAGCTGCACACCCCCACGCTGCGGGCCCTGGCCTACGCCCGGGCCAGCCGGCCCGACAGCCTGGTGGCGATCACCGTGCAGACCAGCCGCGCGGAAACCGAGAGGCTCACCGCCGAATGGGTGGAACGCGACATCCCCGTCCCGCTCACCGTGCTGGACTCCCCGTACCGGGAGATCACCGGGCCGGTGCTGGACTACGTCGGCCGGCTGCGCCGGGACAGTCCGCGGGACGTGATCGCGGTGTACGTCCCCGAATACGTCGTCGGGCACTGGTGGGAACACCTGCTGCACAACCAGTCCGCGCTGCGCCTCAAGGCCCGGCTGCTGTTCCGGCCCGGCGTGATGGTCATCAGCGTGCCCTGGCAGCTCGGCTCCGCCGAGGCCGTCCTCGCACGGCGCGGCGACGAGCAGCGCGCCGTCGCCGTCGCCGTCCCACCCGAGCGGCACACCGAACCCGTTCCGTGACCCGCGCCGGGCCGGCTCTCCGATCCGCATCCCGCACCTCGCCCGACTTGAACCTGACACCGATGTCAACTTCTACCCTGCCGGCGTGACGAACACATCATCGACGAGTGGCCTGACCGGCAAGGTGGCCCTGGTGACCGGCGGCAGCCGCGGGATCGGCGCGGCGATATCGGCACGACTGGCCGAGGAGGGGGCGGCGGTCGCGCTGACCTACGTCCAGGCGGCGGACCAGGCGCGCGAGGTCGCCAAGCGGATCGAGGCGGGCGGCGGCAGGGCCGCGACCATCCGCGCCGACCTGGCCGGTCCGCACGCCGCGGCGGAGGCGGTGGAGCAGGCGGTACGGGAGCTGGGCCGCATCGACATCCTGGTCAACAACGCGGGCTTCCTCAGCTACGGCCCGCTGGCCGAGGTGTCCGCCGCGGAACTGGACCGGGTGCTCGCCGTGGACGTCCGGTCGGTGTTCCTGGCCGCGCAGGCCGCCGCCCGGCACCTGGGCGACGGCGGGCGGATCATCAGCATCGGCTCGTGCTTCAACGGGCGCGTACCCGGCTCGAACTTCGTCCTGCAGGCGATGGCCAAGTCCGCGCTCATCGGGCTGACCAAGGGACTCGCCCGGGAGCTGGGACCGCGCGGCATCACCGCCACGATCGTGGACCCGGGCCCGATCGACACCGACATGAACCCCGCCGACGGCGAGACCGCCGGCTTCCAGCGCTCGCTGACCGCGCTGGGGCGCTACGGCCGGGCCGAGGACATCGCCGCCGCGGTGGCCTACCTGGCCGGCCCCGGCGGCCGGTACATCACCGGCACCGCCCTCGCCGTGGACGGCGGGTACACCACCTGACGTGCGAGGATCGGGGTATGCCGATCGACTCGCACCTGCTGGCGCTGTTCGTGGTGACCACCGCCGTGGCGATGGTGGCGCCAGGGCCGGACATGCTGTTCGTGCTGGGGTGCGGGATGCGCGGCGGTCCGCGGGCCGGCCTGCTCGCCACGGCCGGGGTGGCGACCAGCGAGGCGGTACACGTGGCGCTCGCGGCGGCCGGGCTGGCGGCCCTGCTGGCGGCGGTGCCGGTGGCGTTCACGGTGGTGCGGATCGTGGGGGCGGCGTACCTGATTTACCTCGGCGTGCGGACCATCCGGCATCGGAAGGAAGGGCACGGGCCGGCGGTGGCGGGGATGTCGGGGCGGCGGGCGTACCTGCGGGGCCTGCTGACCAACCTGCTGAACCCGAAGATGGTGACGTTCACGATCGCCTTCCTGCCGCAGTTCATCGACCCGCGCCTGGGTGCGGTGTGGGTGCAGTTCGCGATCCTCGGCGCGATCATGATCGCGATGGAGTTCCTGGTGGACGGGGCGGTCGGGGTGCTCGCCGGCCGGATCGGCGGCTGGCTGCGGCGCCGGCGGACGGCGCGCCGGCGGGTCGACGTGGCGACCGGCGGGCTGTTCATCGGGATCGGCGTCGGGCTGGCCGTCGAGCGCTGACGGCGGCATGGCGAAGCCCCCGGCCGGGGGTGCCGGGGGCTTCGGGTACGGGGCGGGGGCCTGTTATGACGCCCAGAGCTCGTCAACGGCGTACTGGTCGTCGGGGTAGGTCCAGAACTCGGCGATCCTGCCGTCCCGGAAGCGGACGATGTTGATGAAGGGCATCTCCAGGGACCTGCCCTTGTACACGTACTTGGTGCGCAGCAGCGAGTAGGCGTGGGTGTCGCTGGCGCCGATGTCCAGGACCTCCATCTCCATCTTTCCCTCGGTCAGCTCGAACAGCTTCCCGGCGAAGCCGAGCGCCTCCTCGATGCCCTTGTGCTCGCCGGCCAGGAAGCTGCGGCCGGGGTAGTGGTGCACGCAGTCCTGCGTCCAGTAGCTCGCGGCGCGCTGCACGTCGCCGGAGGTGAACGCGTCGTACACCTGCCTCATGAGGGTGACGTTCGGGTGTTCGGGCATGGCTCCTCCAACTGGGGGTAGGGGCGCGGCCTCAGCCGGCGGCTTCGGCGACGACGGCGACCAGCTCGTCGCGGCTGGGGGCCGGCGGCAGCGCCGGGCCGTGACCGCCGCCGGTGAGGGCCCTCTTCACCCGCACCGTGACCTCTTCATCGGCGTACACGCTGTCCGGAGTGGACAGCATCATCATCACCCTGACCAGCCGCCGCCACAGGAAGGCGTCGGTGCCGGCCGCGGCGGCGACGGTGCCGAAGTTGACCTGGTCGGTGGGTGGCGGCCCGAGCTTCACGCCGTTGACGGTGGCCCGCCACATGCCGCCCCGGCCGCGGTCGTTCTGCACGGCCTCGTGGAACCAGGGCAGCAGCAGCCGCTCGGTCGCGGCGGCGAACGCGCGGGACTGCGCCTCCCCCGCCTCCGGGTGCTCGGTGAGCGTGTCAGCGAGCAGGTACGCGTGGGCGAGCGCCAGCGAGACGCCCCGGCCGTACGCCGGATTGGTGGTGCAGGCCGCGTCGCCGACGATGAACAGGCCCGGCACCGGGCGCTGGGCGGTGGTGGCCGCGCCGCGCAGCGAGTTGTCCAGCCCGCCCATCGCGTGCACGTCGGAGATCGGCTCGGCGTTGCCGGGCGCGATCCACGGCGCGAGCAGCGGGGTGGCGAGCACCGCGGCGGTGAAGGCGGACTCCCCGCGCAGCAGCTTCATCGGCCCGTCGTCGGGCAGCACGCCCAGCGACACCGAGAAGGTGCCGTTGTCGCCGAGGAACATCACCCCGGTGTAGTGGTCCCACAGCCCGCCCGCGCCGAAGCCGCGGTTGAGCGGCCCGACCGGGCGGCCGCCGGTGAGCGACCGGTAGAACCGGGTGTAGTAGGTGATGTCGCAGCTGTGCACCTGGTCCTCGGCTACCGGAACGTCGGCCTCGGCCAGCCACTTGGACACCCCGGTACGCCGCCCGGAGGCGTCCACGACCAGGTCGGCGGCCACCGTCGAGCCGTCGTCCAGGCGCAGCCCGGTGACGCGGCCACCGGACAGCTCCAGCCCGCGGACGGTGACGCCCCGCTCCAGGGTGACGCCCTCGCGCCGCAGCACGGCCGTCCGCAGCACCAGCTCGAACGTGGACCGCCGGGCGCCGAGCATGTTCAGCTCGGTGTCGCTCGGGTCGGGGGTCCGGTCGTCCAGCGTGGGCGGCATCCGCTCGCCGAGCTGGATCTCGGCGGCGCCGGCCTCGACCAGCGCGGCGTACACGTGCGGGGCACGCTCGCGGAGCAGGTTGACGCCGAGCGAGGCGAACGCGTGCGAGTGGCTGGCCTGCGGCACGGTCGGGCGGGCCCAGTCGCGGTGGGCGGCCTCGACGGTGTCCGGCGGCGGATTCGGGTCGCGCTCGAGGATCCGCACCTCGTGCCCGAGCTCGGTGAGGGCCAGCGCGGTGGCGAGACCGGCGACGCTGCCCCCGACGATCAGTACCTTCGACATAGCGGTCTTCCTCTGTCGTGAGTGGATGGTTACGGTCACGCCGGGGCGACGGCCGCGCGCTTGCGCGTCTCCGCCTCGATGTGGAAGCGGATCGAGCGGGCCTCGGTGAAGCAGTCCCGCATCGGCTTGACCAGTTCCCGGTGGCCGGGACTGCGTTCCCAGTCCTCGAACGCGGCGAGCGACTCCCACTCGCTGGTGATCAGCCACTGCTCCGGGTCGGCGGTGGACCGGCACACCTGGTCGACCAGGTGGCCGGGCACGCCCTCGGCGACCTCGTGGCGGATCTGCTCGTACGCGGCGAGGAACTCCTCGGTCCGCGCCGCCGGCACGCGGATGAGGAACAGGACCCGGGCTCTCATGTCTCCTCCGGTCGGTACGCGCGGATGGCGAGTGCGCTGTTGAAGCCGTCGAAGCCGCGGGCGCCGACCACGGCGGCCCCGATCGGCCCGGTCCGCGGCTCGCGCACGAAGTTCAGGTCGGCGCAGCCGGGGGCGGGGGTGCGCAGGCCGGTGGTCGCCGGCAGCAGGCCGCGCCGCATGGCCAGCAGCGCGGTGGCCACGTCCAGCGCGGACCCGCCCTGGTACAGCCGGCCGACCAGGGACTTCTGGGTGGTCACCGGGACCGCCGGGCCGAGGGCCGCCCGGATGGCCGCCGCCTCGGACTGGTCGTACCCCGGCACCGCCAGCGCGTCCGGGAACAGGGCGTCCACCTCGGACGGTGCGAGCCCGGCCCGCTCCACGGCGCGCCGCAGCGCGGCCGCGTAGTGCTCGGCCGAGCCGGCGCCGCCGCGCACGGTGGACGCGCCGTCGTGGGTGGCGCCCCAGCCGGCGACCTCGCCGTAGATCACCTCCGCGCCCCGGGCCAGCGCGTGCTCGAGGTCCTCGACCACGAACACCGCGCCGCCCTCGGCCGGCACGTACCCGTCGGCATCCGCGTCGAACGGCAGGTACGCGCCGAGCGGATCGGTCCGCTCGGTCAGCCACCCGCCGCGCTGCTGGCAGGCCAGCGCGTACGGGCTGAGCGGGCACTCGGTGCCGCCGGCCAGCACCACCGGGGTGCCGCGGCGGACCGTGCGGGCGGCGTGCGCCAGGCTGTCCAGACCGCCGGCCGCCTCCGCGCACAGCACGCTCGACGGGCCCTTGAGCTGGTGGTGGATGGACAGCTGGCCGACGCTGGCCGCGTAGAACCAGGCGATGGACTGGTACGCGCCGACCGTGCGGGCCGGCTTGCTCCACAGCCGCTGCAGCTCCTTCTGGCCGAACAGGTTGCCGCCGGAGGAGCTGGCCAGGGTGGCGGCCATCGAGTACGGCTCCAGCGCGGCCGGGTCGATGCCGGCGTCGGCGAGCGCCTCGCCGGCCGCGGCGAAGCCGAGCCAGGTCCACCGGTCGGTCTGCGCGGCGACCTTGCTCGGCACGTGGTCCTCGACGGCCAGGTCGGCGACCTCGCCGGCCAGGGTGGTCGGGTACCGCGCCGGGTCGAACAGGGTGATCCGCCCGATCCGGCTCTCCCCGGCGATCACGGTCTTCCAGTGCGCGTCGACACCCATGCCGCTGGGCGCGGCCACGCCGATGCCGGTGATGACGGCGCGCCGGCTCACCGGTCGGCCTCCTTCAGCGCGGCGAACACCATCGCCGACTGGAACCCGCCGAACCCGCTGCCCACCGACAGCGCCACGTCCACCGGCATCTCCCTGGCCACGTTGGGCACGTAGTCCAGGTCGCACTCGGGGTCGCGGTTGGCCCAGTTGGCGGTGGGCGGCACGACACCGTGCCGGATGGCGAGCGCGCAGGCGGCCATCTCGATCGCGCCGATCGCGCCGAGCGAGTGCCCGATCATCGACTTGATCGAGCTGACCGCCACGTCGTACGCTGCCGGCCCGAGCGCCACCTTGAGGGCCGCGGTCTCGTGCCGGTCGTTCTGCTTCGTGCCGGAGCCGTGCGCGCTCACGTAGTCCACAGCGGACGGATCGAGGCGGGACTGGTCCATCGCGTCGGCGATGGCCACCGCCATCTCCGCCCCGTCCGGGCGCAGGCCGGTCATGTGGAACGCGTTGCCCCGGGTGGCGTACCCGGTGACCTCGCAGATGATGTCCGCGCCGCGGGCCAGCGCGTGCCCCAGCTCCTCCAGCACCAGCACGGCGGCGCCCTCGCCCATCACGAACCCGTGCCGATCCCGGTCGAACGGCCGGGACGCGTGCTCGGGGTCGTGGTTGTCCGGCGAGGTGGCCCGGATCGCGTCGAACGAGGCGATGGTGACCGGCGAGATCGGGGCGTCGGAGGCGCCGGCGATCATCAGGTCGGCCTCGCCGTCCTGGATGAGCTGGTGCGCGTACCCGAGCGCGTCGATGCCGGAGGTGCAGCCGGTGGAGATCACCTGGGCCGGGCCGTGCGCGCCGTACCGTGCCGCGAGGTCGCCGGCCAGGCTGCTCGGTACCAGGGCCTGGTAGAGGTAGGGCGTGGTGCAGTCCGGATCGACCTCCCACTCCTGGCCCGCATTACTGGCCACCACATACTCGTCCTCCAGGGTGATGGTGCCGCCGACCGCGCTGCCCATGGCCACGCCGGCGCGGGCCAGCCGCTCCGGGTCGAGCAGCAGGCCGGCCTCCTCCAGGGCCTCCGCGGACGCGGCCAGCCCGAACTGCACGAACCGGTCGGCCCGCCGCACCTCGCGTGGGCTGAGCCCGGCCGCGGCCGGGTCGAAGTCGGCCTCGGCCGCGATCTGCGACCGGAACGGGGCCGGGTCGAAGGCGGTGATCCGCCGGGTCGCGGTGCGGCCCTCGGTGATCAGCGACCAGAAGTCCTTGCGGGTGACCCCGCCCGGCGCGACCACCCCGATCCCGGTCACGACGGTGCGCCGGGGACCGGCCGTCATGACGCCTCCGGGAGCGGGATGGGGGTGCCGTCGGCGGTCTCGGTGTCGACGTGGCCCAGGTCCGGGCGCGGGGCGAGCGGGCCGAGGTGGAACACGGCGAACACCTCGCCGTCGCCGGCGTTGGTGAGCCGGTGCCGGGTGCCGATCGGGATGTACACGCCCTGGCCCGGCCGCAGCTCCACCCGCTCGCCGTCCAGGTCCACCGCGAGCGCGCCGCGCACCAGGTACAGGAACTCCTCGCTGTACGGGTGGTAGTGCTCGGCGATCCTCTCGCCGGGGGCGAGGATCGCCGCGCCCATGAACCCGCTGGTGCTGCCGACCGTGCCGGGGCTGAGGACGGTGCGGATCTCGCCGCCGCGGCGCCGGTTCGCCGGCACCTCCTCGACCGCCACCACCCTGGGCTTCGGCGCGGCCGCCTCCACCCGCTCCTTGATCACCTTCAGCTGCACGGCCGAGTTGGCGTTGATCCGCTTCTCCATGCCGGCGTCGTCCAGCGGCGCGTCCGGCTTCATGGCGAAGTCCTGGTACCAGCTCATCCGGGTGCCGCCGGGCTCGGTCGCGTACGTCCAGCGGATGTGCATGTACTCGAACCAGCCGGTCTCGATGCGCTCGGCGGTGACCGTGCGGCTGGCCTCGTCGGCGGTCCGCTCGCTCACCCAGCTCCACTCGTTGCCCTGCTCGTCGGGGTGCATGGTGAGCCGGAACCGGACCGTGTCGCCGTCCCGCTCCACGATCTCGGCCTTGGCGTACTCGGTGAACAGGTCCGGCCAGTTCTCCACGTCGTTGGTCTGCTGCCACACGTGCGGCAGCGGCGCGGCGATGAAGATGGAGTTCTCGGTGTGCGCGGCCATGTCAGCTCCCCGCCTTCGCGTTGATCAGGTCGACGATCTGGAGGACGCTCATCCGCAGCGCCTCCTCCGGGATCTCCACCCCGTACCTGTCGGTGACCTGGGCCTGGAGCTCCAGGACGGCCAGGGAGTCGATGCCGAGGTCCTCCAGCGGCACGTCCCTGCCGCCGTCGAACGCGGCCGGCTCTGCCCCGGTGTGGGTGATCAGGATCGTCTCGACGTCCTCGGCCGCCGCAGGTCCGGCCTGTCGTGAGGTTTCCAGCGTCACGCGTCGTCTCCTTCCTCGCTGGACGGCAGGCTCGGGTCGAGGAGGTGGTCGACGAGCGCCGTGGTGTGGGTGGCTTTGCGGAACCGGTTGTCGGCCAGCACCCTGGCCAGGAACGGGATGGTGGTGCGGACGCCGGGGCCGGCCACCTCGAACTCGGCCAGCGCCCGCTCCATCCGGTTGATCGCCTGGTCGCGGTCGGGAGCCCAGACGACGACCTTGGCGAGCAGCGAGTCGTAGTGCGGGCCGACCCGGTACCCGGCGTACCCGTGCGTGTCCACGCGGGTGAACGGGCCGCCCGGCGGCACGAAGTGCTCCAGCAGGCCGGGGGTGGGGGCGAAGTTGCGGTCCGGGTCCTCGGCGTTGACCCGGCACTCGATCGACACGCCGCGCAGCTCCACGTCCTGCTGCCGTACCCGCAGCGGCTGGCCGGCGGCGATGTGCAGCTGCTCGTGCACCAGGTCGACGCCGGTGACCATCTCGGTGACCGGGTGCTCGACCTGGATGCGGCTGTTGACCTCCATGAAGTAGTACCGGCCGTCCTTGTCGACGACGAACTCGGCGGTGCCGATGCCGGTGAAGCCGGCGGCGAGCGCCCCGCGCACGGCGGCCTCGCTCATCTCGTCCCTGATCTGCGGGGACAGGCCGGGGGCGGGGGCCTCCTCGACCAGCTTCTGGTGCCGGCGCTGGACCGAGCAGTCGCGGGTGCCGAGGTGGATGCCGTTGCCGTGGCTGTCGCAGAGGAACTGCACCTCGACGTGGCTGGCCCGCTCCAGGTACCGCTCCACGTACACCCGGCTGTCGCCGAACACCAGCTGCGCGGTGGCCCGGGTGTCGCCGTACGCGCTGCGCAGCTCGGCCTCGTCGCGGGCCACCGCCATGCCGCGCCCGCCGCCG
>JBJMIH010000180.1:0-9447 GCA_045806985.1 Mycobacteriales bacterium
CCACGACCACGTGGTGGAGCGGTGGCTGGTCAAGGTCGCGCGGCTGCTGCGGGCCGAGGACCTGCCGGTGTCGTCCGCGCACGTCATCGAGGCCACCCGGCTCGCCGAGACGCTCGCCGCGCTGCGCGGCCGGCCGCTCGCCGGGCTCACCGAGCTGACCGAGGCGGTACGGGCCGTGTACACCGGCGGGGCGGACGCGCCGCTCGCCCTGGTCCGGGAGCGGCTGGTGGTCGGTGACCTGCTCGGCACCGTGCCGGCCGACGCGCCCACCGTCCCGTTGCAGGCCGACCTGGACCGGCAGTGCTCCCGGCTCCGGCTCAGACCCGAGGTGGAGGCGCGGGAGTACGACCTCGACCTGCGTACCGACCTCGGCGGCGCGCGGAGCCGGCTGCTGCACCGGCTGCGGCTGCTCGGCATCGGCTGGGGCGAGTACCTGGGCGGCCGGTCCGGCGCCAAGGGCACCTTCCACGAGCGGTGGCGGCTGGACTGGGGGCCCGAGCTGGCCGTACGGGTGGTGGAGGCCAGCGTGTGGGGGCCGACCGTGGCCGACGCCGCCGCCACCCGGGTGCGGGAGGTGGCCACCCAGGCCGAGACGCTCGCCGAGCTGACCGCGCTGGTCGAGCGGACACTGTGGGCGGACCTGCCGTCGGCGCTGGCCACCGTGATGACCGCGCTGCAGGCCGCCGCCGCGGTGGACAGCGACGTGGCCGACCTGCTGGCCGCGCTGCCGCCGCTGGCCAGGGCGGGCCGGTACGGCGACGTCCGCGGCACCGACGCGGAACTGCTGTCGTCACTGGTGGAGAGCCTGGTCGTGCGCGCCTGCGTCGGGCTGCCGGCGGCCTGCGCGCACCTGGACACCGAGGCCGCCAGCCGGCTCCGCGCGCTGCTGGAGGACGCGCACGCCGCCGTCCTGCTGGTCGACCTGCCCGAGCTGCGGGACCGCTGGCTGGACACGCTGAGCCGGATCGCCGGCCGGGACAGCCTGCACGGGCTGCTGGACGGCTGGCTGACCCGGCTGCTGCGGGACACCGGCCGGTGGGACGCGGCCGAGACGGAGCGGCGGATGGGGCTGGCGCTCAGCGTCGGGATGCCGCCGGACCGGGCCGCCGCGTGGATCGAGGGGTTCCTGCGGCAGGGCGGCGGCCAGGGCAGCGCGCTGCTGCTCCTGCACGACCCGGTACTGCTGGGGCTGGTGGACCGATGGGTGTCCGGGATACCGGCGGACACCTTCCCGGACGTGCTGCCGCTGCTGCGGCGGACGTTCGGCCCGTTCCCCGAGCCGGAGCGGCGCGAGCTGGGCCGGCGGCTGCGCGACCCGCGCGCGGCCTCGCGGCCCTCCGGTGTCGAGCTGGACGCGCGCCGGGCGGCGCTGGTCCGGCCGGTGGTGGCGCTGGTGAGGGGGGTGCCGTGAGTACCGGCGAGGAGCGGCTCCGGCGGTGGCGGCTGGCGCTCGGCGGAGTGTCCGAAGCGGACGGCGCCGGCCTGCCCGGCCTGGACGCCTCAGCGGACGACCAGCGTATGGACGAGGCCCTCGGCGCCCTGTACGACGGCCCGACCGGCGGTGACGCGGGCGCCGACGTGGCCCGCCGCCGGGCCGGCGGCCTCGGCGCGTCCTCACCCCGGCTGGCCCGCTGGCTGGGCGACATCCGCACGTACTTCCCCAGCAGCGTGGTCCAGGTGATGCAGCGGGACGCGGTGGAGCGGCTCAACCTGACCCGGCTGCTGCTCGAACCCGAGCTGCTGGAGGCCGTCGAGCCGGACGTGCACCTGGTCGGCACGCTGCTGGCGCTGCACCACGCGATGCCGGAACAGACGGTGCAGACCGCGCGCCAGGTCGTCGCCACCGTGGTCGAGGAGCTGCGGCGGCGCTTCACCGAGCGCCTTCGGTCCGCCGTCGCCGGCGCGCTCGACCGGTCCGCCCGTACCCACCGTCCCCGCCACGCCGACATCGACTGGCCGGCCACCATCCACGCCAACCTGCGCCACTACCAGCCCGAGTACCGCACGGTCATCCCGGAGCGGCTGGTCGGCTACGGCCGCCGCCAGCAGGGCGTCCAGCGGCACGTGATCCTCGCCGTGGACCAGTCCGCCTCGATGGCCAGCTCGGTGGTGTACGCGAGCGTGTACGCGGCCGCCCTCGCCTCGATCCGCTCGCTGCGAACCTCGCTGGTCGTCTTCGACACCGCCGTGGTCGACCTGACCGAGCAGCTCGCCGACCCGGTGGAGGTGCTGTTCGGCACCCAGCTCGGCGGCGGCACCGACATCAACCGCGCCCTCGGCTACTGCCAGCGCCTGGTCGACCGCCCCACCGACACCGTCCTGGTCCTCATCTCCGACCTCTACGAGGGCGGCGACCAGGCCGGCATGATCCGCAAGGCCGCCGCCCTCGCCCGCTCCGGCGTCCAGGTGATCGCCCTGCTCGCCCTCTCCGACGAGGGCCGCCCCAGCTACGACTCCACCACCGCGGCCGCGCTCGCCACCCTCGGCATCCCCGCCTTCGCCTGTACCCCGGACCGCTTCCCCGACCTGATGGCCGCCGCCCTGGAACGCCGCGACCTGAGCCTCTGGCACACCGAATGATGCTGAAAATGTGTCACATAAATCCCTTTCGTCACACGTGAGTCCGTGTCAGGATGATCTTCGTGAGCTCACACCAGCCAACCAATCCCCGGCCTGAGGAGGGCCGTAAGACGACGAAGATCAGCGTGACCATGCCCAAAGAGGTGGTCGAAGAGGTGCGGCAGCGGGCGGACGGCAACGTCTCCCGCTGGATCACGAAGGCCGTCGAGCGCGAGATCGACCGCGCGATCAGGAATGAGCGCCTGGGCGAATGGATCGAGGAGGTCATGAAGGACGAGGAGCCGTTCACCGACGAGGAACGAGCGTGGGTGAAGGCCCAGTGGGACGACGAGTGAAGCGAGGTGAGCCCAAGGTCGGCACGATCGTGCTGGACAGCCAGGGGCTCTCCAAGGCGAGCAGGAACCGCAGTTTGAAGCTCTGGCTGGACGAGGCCAGGACGCGCAACGCCGACATCGTCGTCAGCGCCGCGACACTGGCCGAGGTGCTGTCCGGACATCCGCGGGACGCCGCGGTGTTCCGGGTCCTGTCCAGGTTCGTCGTCGTCCCGGTGAGCAGGAAGCTCGGCACCGAGGCCGGCCGGTTGCGGGGGGCAGCCGGATTCGTCGGTGGCGCGCAGGCGATCGACGCGATCGTCGCGGCGACAGCACGGAACCAGGAACCGCCTGTGTGGATCATGACCTCGGATGTCGGCGACCTGAGCAAGCTGCTCGCCGACCATCCCGAGGTGAAGGTGGTGTTGGTCTAACACCCTGGGACAGGCCGGGCGGGAGTCCTCCCCGTGCTCCTGCCCGGCCGCTCGGGGTGAGGTTGGCCACAGGGGGTAGTGACCCGTTAGCGGGGTGGGGCCGAGTGGTCGATACCCTGCGAGGGCCCCGCAAATTTCGTAGGCGGGCGCGTCAACGACGACGAGGACGGGACGTTCCGTGGACCTGTTCGAGTACCAGGCGAAGGAACTCTTCGCCGAGCACGGCGTGCCAGTACTCCCGGGAGTGACTGTCGAGACCCCGGAGCAGGCGCGCGACGCGGCCGCACAGATCGGCGGCCAGGTCGTGGTGAAGGCCCAGGTGAAGACCGGTGGCCGCGGCAAGGCGGGCGGCGTGAAACTGGCCACCAGCCCTGACGAGGCGTACGAGAAGGCCAGCGCCATCCTCGGCATGGACATCAAGGGCCACACCGTGCACCGGGTGCTGGTGACCCAGGCGTCCGACATCGCCGAGGAGTACTACGTCAGCTTCCTGATCGACCGGTCGAACCGGTCGTACCTGGCGATGGCCTCGGTCGAGGGCGGCGTCGAGATCGAGGAGGTGGCCGCCACCAAGCCGGAGGCGCTGGCCAGGATCCCGATCGACCCGGCCGCCGGCGTGGATCGGGCCAAGGCCGCGGAGATCGTGGCCGCCGCGAAGTTTCCCGCCGACGTCGCCGACCAGGTGGCGGACGTGCTGGTCAAGCTGTGGGACGTCTTCCTCGCCGAGGACGCCAGCCTGGTCGAGGTGAACCCGCTCGTGAAGGACCCGTCCGGCCGGGTGCTCGCGCTGGACGGCAAGGTCACCCTGGACGACAACGCGGGCTTCCGGCACCCGGACGCCTTCACCGCGTTCGCCGACACGTCCGCGGTCGACCCGATCGAGCAGGCGGCCAAGGAGCGCGACCTCAACTACGTCAAGCTGGACGGCGAGGTCGGCATCATCGGCAACGGCGCCGGCCTGGTGATGAGCACCCTGGACGTGGTCGCGTACGCGGGCGAGCGGCACGGCAACGTCAGGCCGGCCAACTTCCTCGACATCGGCGGCGGCGCGAGCGCGGAGGTGATGGCCAACGGCCTGGAGATCGTGCTGTCCGACCCGAGCGTCCGCGCGGTCTTCGTCAACGTCTTCGGCGGCATCACCGCCTGCGACGCGGTGGCGAACGGCATCGTGCAGGCCTTCGAGCTGCTCGCCGGCAAGGGCGAGCACGTGGACCGGCCGCTGGTGGTACGCCTGGACGGCAACAACGCCGAGGCCGGCCGGCGGATCCTCGCCCAGGCCAACCTGGCCGGCGTGGAGCAGGTGGACACGATGGACGGTGCGGCGGAACGTGCCGCCGAGCTGGCGGCGTCGAGCACGGGCAGGGGTGTGTGAGTCATGGCGATCTGGCTTGACGAGAACAGCAAGGTGATCGTCCAGGGCATCACCGGCTCGGAGGGCACCAAGCACGGCCGCCGGATGCTGCGCGCCGGCACGAACGTGGTCGGCGGGGTCAACGCCCGCAAGGCCGGTCAGCAGGTCGACTTCGACGGTACCCGGCTGCCGGTGTTCGGCACGGTCGCCGAGGCGATGGCCGAGACGGGCGCGACCGTGTCGGTGGTGTTCGTCCCGCCGAAGTTCACCAGGGACGCGATGATCGAGGCGATCGACGCCCAGATCCCGCTGTGCGTGGTGATCACCGAGGGCGTGCCCGTGCACGACACGGCCGCCGCCTGGGCGCACGCCTCCGGCCAGGGCAACAAGACCCGCCTCATCGGTCCCAACTGCCCCGGCATCGCCAGCCCCGGCAAGTCGAACGCGGGCATCATCCCGGCCGACATCACCACGGAGGGCCGCATCGGCCTGGTGTCGAAGTCCGGCACACTGACGTACCAGCTGATGTACGAGCTGCGCGACGTCGGCTTCTCCACCGCGGTCGGCATCGGCGGCGACCCGATCATCGGCACTACCCACATCGACTGCCTCCAGGCGTTCCAGGACGACCCGGAGACCGACGCGATCGTGATGATCGGCGAGATCGGCGGCGACGCCGAGGAGCGGGCCGCGGCGTACGTCGCCGAGCACGTCACCAAGCCGGTCGTCGCCTACGTCGCCGGGTTCACCGCGCCGGAGGGCAAGACGATGGGTCACGCCGGCGCGATCGTCTCCGGCTCCTCCGGTACCGCTCTGGCCAAGAAGGAAGCCCTGGAGAAGGTCGGCGTCCAGGTCGGCAAGACCCCGTCGGAGACGGCCAACCTGATGCGCGAGGTCATGCGCCGGGGCTGACCCGACCCGCACCGCGTCCCGCTCCCCCTCCGGCACCTACGGAGGGGGAGCGTCGCTTTGCGGAGGTGCGCTTGCGGCCTCCCGCAAGGTGCGGCGTCCGCAATTGCCCGGTCCGCGCCGTGCTGTCACGCTGTGTTCCTCCTCCGGGGCAGGGCTTCTCCCGGCGAGCGCCCTCCCCGAAGGCCGGCGGCAGCGGCCCGGACGTGAAGACCGTGGGAGCAGTCTTCAGATCCGCCGTCCACGGCCGCTGCCGGCCGGACCAGCTTCCCGCTGGCAGGCGCTGTCCCGTCTCAGCCGAACAGCGCCTGCCAGGTCGGGATGTCGATGACCCCGGTGGCGGGGAGCCCGCTTTCCTGCTGGAACTGGCGTACCTGCTTGAGCATGTCGTTGCCGTAGCCGCTGTCCACCCGCACGCCGATGCGGTGCGCGCGCATCAGCACCTGCACCGCGCGCACCGGGACGCTGTTGTCGCCCGGGTGCACGGTCACCACCAGCCGGGCCAGGACGTTGCCGTCGGCGATGCCGGTGGTCGGCAGGTGGGCCTGGGTCTGGAACAGCCGGACGGCGTTGGTGGTCTGCGCGTTGTACCCGCCGCGCGTCTCCACCGGGAGGTTGTGCGCGGTGAGCAACAGCTGGAGGGCCTGTACCTGGGCGCCGCGCTGGCCGGGCCGCAGCACCGGCCAGCCGGCCATCGGCGGCGGGGTGGCGATGCTCGGCGAGCCGGACGGCGTCGTCATGTCGGAGGTCGGTGCGACGGTCGGCGTCGACGCGGTCTGTATCGGCGGCGGGGGTGGGGCGGCGTTCGGGTTCTTGGGCGTGCTGTTCAGGCCGACGCCGACCACGAACAGCATGCCGATCAGCAGCCCGCCCAGGCAGATCAGGGCGAACGCCATGATCCAGATGACCCGCTTGTCCTTGTCCTTGCCGCCGCCCTTGCCGCCCTTGCCCCGCGCCGGCTCCTCGGGGTAATACGCCGGGTACCCGGCGTAGTACTCCTCGTAGTCATCCGACCGCCGACGATCCGACCGCAGGGGTGGACGGGGCGGCGGGTACGACGGCCCGAACTGCGGGTTTGCTCCCGGTGGAGTGTGCACCGGGTCGATCCTGCGGGTGGGCTCCTCGTCGTATGTCATCTCCGACTCCCGGGGGTTCGGCTCGGACCATTCTGCACGGGTAGGCCGGAAGCATCCCCACGGCGTGTCTTACGAAATGGTCAGGGGCGGTCCTGTCAGTGTGGGAGGACTGTGACTGACACGACCACGGACGGGACCACCAGCGGCGCCCACGAGCGGCCGCGCGTGCCGCCGGCGCCGGTCGCGCTCGCCGCCGTCGTGGCGGCCTGCTGGGCCGCGCTGCTCGGCATGCTCACCGCCGCCACGGTCGCGCTGGTGGTGTGGATGGCCGACGGCGGCAGGGCGTCGGCGGGGGCCGCGTTCCGGATCGCCGGCCTCGCCTGGGTGCTGGCCCACTTCGGCACGGTCGAGCTGGCCGACGGGCGGTTCGCGATGGCCCCGCTCGGCTTCACGTTGCTGATCGGGTACCTGCTGGTCAGGGGTGGGGCGGTGGCCGCGCGCAGCCACCAGGTGCGGACGCTGCGCCCGGTGCCGGCGCTGGTGGCCGGGATCGCGGTGGCGTACGGGCTGGCCGTCGCCGGCATGGCCGCGTTCGCCCGGGTCGGCGCGGCGCACGCCGGAACGGCCCGGTCGTTCGCTGGCGGGGCGCTGCTGGCCGCCTGCTGCGGCGGGTACGGCGTGCTGCGCGAGGCCGGGCTGGTCGGCGCGGCCTGGCGGCGGCTGCCCGAGCCGCTGCGGCTGGCCGTCCGCGGCGGCGCGCTCGCCGCCGCGTTGCTGTGCATGGCCGGCGCGCTGGCGGCCGGCACGATGATGGCGCTCTCCGGCGACCAGGCCACCCGGTTCGCCCGCTCGCTCGGCGTCGGCACGGTGGGCTGGCTGGCGCTGCTCCTGCTCTCGCTGGCGTTCGTGCCGAACGCGGTGGGCTGGGCGGTGGCGTACCTGGCCGGCCCCGGCTTCGCGGTCGGCGCCGGTACCTCGGTGTCGGCGTTCGGCGTCACGCTCGGCCCGGTGCCGGCGTTCCCGCTGCTCGCGGCCGTACCGGACACCCCGCCGGGCCGCTGGGCCTGGCCGCTGCTGGCGGTGCCGGTGCTGGCCGGCGCGCTGGCCGGGCACCGGGTCGGCAGGGCGGCGGTCGGCGCCGGCTGCCGGGGCCGGCGCGCGCTGTTGACCGCGCTGGCCACCGGGCCGGTGGCCGGGCTGCTGGTCGGCGGGGTGGCGCTGGCGTCCGGCGGGCCGATCGGGCCGGGCCGGATGGCCACCCTGGGACCGTCCGCGTGGCAGGTCGGGGTCGCCGTGGCCGCGCAGGTCACGGTCGCCGCCGGCGCGGTCACCGGGGCGGTCGTGCTGCTGGAGCGGTGGCGGTCCCGCCCGGCGTCAGGTGCCCGTCAGGAACAGGCTCGCGTGGTGGAAGAAACCGTAGATGTCGATCACCAGCATGATCATGACCAGCACCGTCGTGTAGACCGGCAGCGTGGTGGGCTGGCCGTGCTTGATCGCCTGGCGGCGCGCCGCTCCCACCAGGAAGACGGCGACGAGGACCCCGCAGATGCCGAAGACCACGGCGAAGACGGCGGCGAACACGCAGAGGATGAGCGGGATGCGTGAGACGGGGGGTCGGTCGGGCGGGCCGGGGACGCCGTGTCGCGGCGGCGGTGGTGGGGGCCACGTCATACGTAGAGTTTAGGGCCGGCTACTGCCCTGTTGGGTCGGGATCGATCACCAGAACCCGTAACGGCGCAGTTGCCAGACTTCGCCGAAGGTGAGCAGTACCGCTCCCACCAGCAGCACGACCCGTGCCTGCCGGCGGTGGCCCAGCGCCTCCCAGCGGGCCGGCAACGCGCTGTACACCCGCAGCGGCCAGGCCACGAACCCGGTGAACAGCAGCAACGCCAGCGGCGACGCGGCGAGCGCGCCGAGCGGGTCGCCGTGCCCGAGCCGTACCGCGGCCGTCGTGCCGCCGCAGAACGGGCACGGCACACCGGTGGTCGCGCGCAGCGTGCACAGCGTCGCCGGCCGGCGGATGTGCAGCGCGGCCAGGAACAGCGCGCCGACCGCCAGCACGAGCACCCGCAGCGGCGCCTGCGCCCACGGGCGGGTCCACCGGCGTACCGCGACAGGCGCTGTTGAAGCCGTCATGAGCCCAGTGTGCCGGTCGAGGCGGGTCGTGACCAGCGGCTAGGCTGGCGGCGTGCCCGCTCGGCTGGTTGTGCTCGCCTCCGGCGAGGGTTCGCTGCTCCAGGCGCTCCTCGACGCGTGCGCGGACCCGGCGTACGGCGCCGAGGTCGTCGCCGTCGGCGCCGACCGCCCGGACATCCGCGCGCTGGACCGCGCCGCCGGCGCCGGGCTGCCGACGTTCGTGCTGCGGGTGGGCGACTTCCCGGACCGGGCGGCGTGGGACCACGCGCTCACCGACGCGGTCAGCGGGTACGGGCCCGACCTGGTGATCTCGGCGGGATTCATGAAACTGGTGGGCAAGGAGTTCCTGGACGCCTTCCCGCACCGCTACCTCAACACGCACCCGGCGCTGCTGCCCAGCTTCCCCGGGATGCACGGGGTGCGGGACGCGCTCGACTACGGGGTGAAGATGACCGGCTGCACGGTGATCATCGCCGACGAGGGTGTCGACAGCGGCCCGATCCTGGCCCAGGCGAGCGTGCCGGTGCTGGACGGCGACACCGAGGAGACGCTGCACGAGCGGATCAAGTCGGTGGAGCGGTCGCTGCTGGTGGAAACCGTGGGCCGGATGGTCCGCGACGGTTGGACGGTCGACGGAAGGAAGGTCACGA
>JBJMIH010000181.1:0-7796 GCA_045806985.1 Mycobacteriales bacterium
AGCGAAGCGAACCGGGGGGCACCGTGAGCGAGAGCGGAGCGGCGCCGTGTCGAGACGGCCGGAGTATTCGGAGGTCGTCTCGACACGGCACGAAGCCGCGGAGCGAAGCGAACCGGGGGGCACCGTGAGCGAGAGCGGAGCGGCGCCGTGTCGAGACGGCCGGAGTATTCGGAGGTCGTCTCCACACGGCACGAAGCCGCGGAGCGAAGCGAACCAGGAGGCACCGTGAGCGAAGCGAACCGGGAGGTGCCGTGATCCTGGACTACCGGGGGAAGCGCTGCCCGCTGCCGGTGATCGGGCTGGCCCGGCGGATCGGTGAGGTCGCGGTGGGGGATGTCGTCGAGGTGTGGGCCGACGACCCGGCCGCCGCCGCCGACATCCCGGCCTGGTGCCGGCTGCGCGCCCAGGAGTACGTCGGCGCCGTCACCACCGCCGACGGCGTCCCGTCGTACCGGGTGCGGCGGCTCAGCTAGAAGAACAGACCGGCCCGGTGCGGCAGGTGCGGCAGGATCTCGGCGGCGGCGGCGTCGCCGTAGGCCGCCGCCAGCCGCTCCGCCACGTCCACCGCCTTGATCTGGTACTCCTGGGTGCCGACGGTCTCCAGCACCAGCGTGGCCAGCAGGCTGCCGACCTGGGCGGCCCGCTCCCGGGTCAGGCCCCAGTCCAGCGCGGCGAAGAACCCGGCGCGGAAGCCGTCGCCGACGCCGGTCGGGTCGGCCCGGCCGGTCTCCGGCATCACCGGCACCGTGATCGGCTCCCGTCCCGCCTCCTCCACCAGGACGCCGTCCTTGCCGAGCGTGGTGACCCGGACGCCGACCCTGGCCAGCACCTCGTCACCGGACGCGCCGGTCTTGCTCTCCAGCAGGTGCCGCTCGTAGTCGTTGCAGATCAGGTACGCGGCCCCGTCGATGAGCCGGTTGATCTCCGCGCCGTCCATGCGGGCCAGCTGCTGGGACGGGTCGGCGACGAACGGGTACCCGCGGTCGCGGCACTCCTCGGTGTGCCGCACCATCGCCGCCGGGTCGTTCGGGCTGATCAGCACCAGGTCCAGGCCGCCGGCGGCGACTGCCACCGGCGCGAGCTCGATGTTGCGGGCCTCCGACATCGCCCCCGCGTAGAACGAGGCGATCTGGCACATGTCGTCGTCGGTGGTGCAGACGAAGCGCGCGGTGTGGTGCAGCTCGGACACGTACACCGAGTCACAGTCCACTCCGTGCCGCTCCAGCCACGAGCGGTAGTCGTCGAAGTCCGGCCCGACGGCGCCCACCAGCACCGGCCGCAGGCCGAGCTGCGCCATGCCGAAGGCGATGTTCGCGGCGATCCCGCCCCGCCGCACCACCAGGTCGTCCACCAGGAACGACAGGGAGACCCGGTGCAGCTGGTCGGCGAGGAGCTGGTCGGCGAACCGCCCGGGGAAGTGCATGAGGTGGTCGGTCGCGATCGACCCGGTCACGGCGATGGCCATGTCGTCTCTTCCGGCTAGGGAGCAGCCCTTTCAGCGTAACGTGCGGATCTTGGAAACCGATCCCCGCGGAACCGGACGGCGGTCCGGCGACGTCCAAGCCGGCAGACAACGCTTCAGGAGGCCACACCATGACGCTGCCCGCTGATCCCGGACCGGAGCCGCCGCGCCGCCGTTCCGCACTGGTCCGGTGGGCGCCGCTGCTCGCCGCCCTCGCCGTGGTGCTGGTCGTCGTGGGCGTGGTGGCCGCTGTCCGCGGCGGCGGCTCGTCCGGCGGGCTGCCGGTCCTGAACGTGGCCGGCGGCGGGGACCTGGCGGTCGCCGCGGCCCCGAACGACGAGGCCGGACCGGTGGTGCTGGAGGGGGCGCTGCCCACGGACGGGCCCTCGCACGCCAAGGTGTACCGGTACGCCGACAGCGCCGCGCCCGCGGGGACGGTGCGCTCGCTGGCCAGGGCGCTCGGCCTGAAGGCCACCCCGGCCCGGCACGGCGCGAACTGGCAGGCCCAAGGCGGCGACAGCTCGCTCACCGTGAGCGACCGCTACGGCCAGCGCTGGTCCTACGAGCCGGGCAGGTGCACCATCGAGGGCGACGTGTCGTCCTGCTCCAGCGGCAGTGCGGCCACGCCCGCCCCGCGCGCCAGCACGCCGGTGGAGTGCGTCAAGGCGCCGTGCCCCGGCCCCGGCTACACACCGCCGTCCACACCGCCCGACCAGCCGAACGACCTGGTCAAGCCGCGCAATCCCATCGATCCCACCGGCCCCACCGGCACCCCGCCGGACCTGGCCGCCGCCACCCCGGTGGCCGCGGCGGTGTTCCGCGCGGTCGGCCTGGACCCGGCCGGGGCCAGCCATGAAAACCTGGGCGCCAGTGGCATCCGGTTCGCCGTGTCACCGGCGGTGGACGGCAGGGACGTCGCCGACGCGGAGACCTGGGTGGTGGTGGGCGCCGGCAACGCGATCACGTCGGCCGGCGGCGTGCTCGGCACGGCCGCGGCCGGCGACACGTACCCGCTGGTGAGCGCCAAGACGGCGTACCAGCGGCTGCGGACGGCGCCGCGCCCGGACCTCTGCCGGCTGGACCCGGCCAACGGCGGCTGCGCGAACGCCCGGCCCACCGTGGTCACCGGCGCCCGCCCCGGGCTGATGTTCACCGTCGACAGGGACGGCAAGGCACTGCTGGTGCCGGCGTGGCTGTTCACGGTCAAGAACGGCGGCACCCCGCTCGCCGCGCTGGCACTGCCGGACAGGTACCTCGGCAAGCCGCCGGCCAAGGACGCGAGCGGGTCGAACCAGCCGGCCTCCTCGGCGCCGGGCGGCCCGCCGAGCGGGGTGGCCGCACCCCCGAGCACGCCGTCGGTGGCCGCACCGGGGCCGGTCACCGGCGGCGCCTACCCGATCGTGTCGGTGACGGCCAGCGGCGCCACGCTCGGCGTCAGCTACGACGGCGGTCCGGGCAACCCGTGCACCAACCCGGTGCAGCCGCAGGTCCAGGAGACGTCGACGACGGTGACCGTGACCGTGCACAAGGCGGTGCGCAAGCCCGGCATGATGTGCCCGCAGTACGTGCAGGAAGGGCCGTTCGTGACATCCGTCACGCTGAAGTCCCCGCTCGGCGGGCGCACGGTGGTCGACGGGTCGAACGGTGCCCATCCCAAGGTGGTCACCAGGTAGGACAGGCGGAAGGCCCGGGAGCCACGCTCCCGGGCCTTCCGGAATGTCTCTTTAGTGGAAGCTGTCGCCGCAGGCGCACGACCCGGTGGCGTTCGGGTTGTCGATCGTGAAGCCCTGCTTCTCGATCGTGTCCACGAAGTCGATCGTCGCGCCGGTCAGGTACGGGGCGCTCATCCGGTCGGTCACGACCTCGACCCCGCCGAACTCGCTGATCACGTCGCCGTCGAGCGAGCGGTCGTCGAAGAACAGCTGGTACCGGAGACCGGAGCAGCCGCCGGGCTGCACCGCGAGCCGGAGCCGCAGGTCGTCGCGGCCCTCCTGGTCGAGCAGCGTCTTCACCTTGACGGCAGCCGTCTCGGTGAGCACCACGGTCTGCGGTGCGGTCTGGGTGTCGGTCACGCCCACTCCTCCTGCTGGTGTCGTTCTCCCACCGGCAGCAACACCGTCCGGCGGATCGGTGTTCCCATCGTACGTCGCGTTCAGACCAGCGGCTCGGGACCAACGTACCGGGCGCTCGGCCGGATGATCCGCGGGTCGCGGGCCTGCTCCAGCACGTGGGCGCACCAGCCGACCACCCGGCTGCACGCGAACGTCGGGGTGAACAGCTCCCGGGGCAGGCCGGCCAGCTCCATCACCACGCCGGCGTAGAACTCGACGTTGGCGTGCAGCTCGCGGCCGGGCTTGAGCTCGGCGAGCGTCTCCTCCACCTGCTGCTCCACCTGCTCGGCGAAGGCGACCAGCCCCTTCGGGTCGGGGCCGGCGGCCGCCGGGCTCCCGGCGAGGTCGCGGGCCACCTGGCGCAGCAGCGTGTTGCGCGGATCGGTGGTCCGGTACACCGCGTGACCGAAACCCATGATCCGGTCGCCGGCCAGCACCCGCTCCCGTACCCAGGCGGCCGTCCGGTCGGGAGTGCCGATCGCGTCCAGGCTGTCCAACGCCCTGCTCGGCGCGCCGCCGTGCCGGGGACCGGACAGCGCGCCCAGCGCGGCCAGCACGCAGGAGGCCACGTCAGCGCCGGTGGAGGCGACGATCCGGGCGGTGAAGGCGGAGGCGTTGAAGCCGTGCTCCAGGGTCGCGGTCAGGTACGTCTCCACGGCCCTGGCCGGCTCGGGAGCGGGCACCTCGCCGGTGAGCTGGTACAGGTAGTGGGCGGCGTGGCCGAGGTCGTCGCGGGGCGGCACCGGGGCCAGGCCGTGCCGGAGCCGGTGGGTGGCGGCGATCAGGCCGGGTGTGAGCGCGGCGACCGCGAGGGCGTCGGCTCGCCGGCCCGGCTCGTCCAGGTCGTAGATCGGGCGCAGGCCGAGCGCGGCTCCGGCCACCGAGAGCGCGGTCCGCAGGGCGGTGAGCGGGGCGCCGGCGGCGACGGCCGGCAGCGCGTCCAGGACGGCCGGCGGGAGGCGGCGGGCGGCGCGCAGCTCCGCGTCGAAGGCGGCTTGCTGGTCGGGGGTTGGCAGGGCGCCCTCCCACAGCAGGTACCAGGCGTCCTCGAAGCGGCGCTCGGCGGCGAGGGCGGGCGCCGGGTACTGCCGGTAGTGGTAGAAGCCCTCCTGGCCGCGGACGTCGCCGAGGGCGGTGTCCGCGACGATCAGCCCCTTCAGGCCGGGCGGGGCGGTGAGCGAAGTGGTCATGGGCCGACCGTGCGCCGCGGCGGCACCGCGGTCAATATTGATACAGTCAACATGTGCGCACGCTCACCACGGCGGAGGCCGCCGCCCGGCTCGGGGTGAAGCCGCAGACGGTGTACGCCTACGTGAGCCGGGGACTGCTGCGCAGCTGGCGCGGGCCGGACGGGCGGTCCAGCGTGCTGGACGCCGCCGAGGTGGAGCGGCTGGCGGCGCGGACGGCGGGCACGCACCGGCGGGAGGGCGCCGGGTACACCGTGCGGACCCGGATCACGCTGCTGGACGGGCGGCGGCTCTGGTACCGCGGCCGGGACGCGGCCGAGCTGGCCGGGGCGACGCCGTTCGAGGAGGTCGCCGGGCTGCTGTGGACCGAACGGCCGGACGCGCTGGCGCTGCTGGGCCCGGCGCCCGCCGTCGAGGTGGCGCGGGCCGCGGTGATGCCGCTGCCGCCGACCGCCCGGCCGGTGGACCTCCTCAAGGTGATCGCGGCCGCGGCGGCCACCGCCGACCCGCTGCGGGTGGACCTCGACCCCGGCGCGGTGGTGGCGACAGCGTCCCGGCTGGTCGGGACGCTGGTCGACGCGCTGCCGTACGCCCACACCGGGCGCTGGCCCGCCGTCGAGCCGGCCGGCCCGGTGGCCGCGCGGCTGTGGCCCCGGCTCACCCTCCGCCCCGCCACCCCGGCCGCGGTCGCGCTGCTGGACGCCGTGCTGGTGCTGCTCGCCGACCACGAACTCGCCGCGTCCACGCTGGCCGCGCGGGTGGCGGCGAGCACCCGCGCCGACCCCTACGCGGTGGTCGGCGCGGCGCTCGGGGTACTGGACGGGCCGCTGCACGGCGCCGCCAGCCAGGAGGCGTACGCGCTGCTCACCGACGCGATGGCAACCGGCGCGGAGGCGGCGGTGGCGGCCCGGCTGGCGGCCGGCCGGCCGCTCGCCGGCTTCGGGCACGCGGTGTACCGGGACGGCGACCCGCGCGCGACCCGGCTGTTCGCGCTGCTGGAGGGCGCGCCGGCCGGCACCCTCGACCGGATGGCGCTGGTCGCGGCCCGCAACCTGATCGCCGGCGCCGGCCAGCGGCTCCCCACCGTCGACCTCGCCCTGGCCACCTTCGCCGCCGGCGCGGACATGGTCCATGGGGCCCCGCTCGCGATCTTCGCGATCGCCCGCACCGCCGGCTGGCTCGCCCACGCCATCGAGGAGTACGCCGAGCCCCCGCACCGCTTCCGCCCCCGCGCCGTCTACGTCGGCGACACCTGATCCAGGTTTCCGCTCGCAAGGCGGAGGTCCGCGCCGCGTGCCTACTTGGCACGCAAGCGTGCCGACAACACCGCGAGCTGGAAGCTGGGCCGGGCCAGCGGTGACCGCCAACGTTGCCGGGCCTCGCCGACCCGCCCGACTTGCCCCATTCGACCTAGCCTGCCTCACGATCAAGGGGTTGTGCCCGCGTTGTCGCATGAAAACGCGGGCACAACTCCTTGATCGTGGCGAGAGAGCCGGCGGGTGGCGGGTTTCGGACCTCGCCGGCTACCTCGAAACACTGCCTAGCGGGACCATTCCTTGGCGATGCGGGTAGCGAGGGCGGTGAGCTGGGCGCGGGGGTCCTCCATCGCGGCCGCCACCGAGCCGGCGTGTTCGGCGACGCTGTAGGCCGCCTCGACGCCGGCCGCCGCCGACTCGCGCTTGCCGACCTGGACCTGGCCGGCGAGGACCACGCAGGGCAGGCCGTGGTCGAGGGCGGCGGCGGCGACGCCGGCGACGACCTTGCCGCGCAGCGACTGCCAGTCGTACTTCCCCTCGCCGGTGACTACCAGCCCGGCCGCTGCCAGCTCGGTGTCGAAGCCGGTCACCCGCCGTACCAGCGCGATGCCGGACTCCCGGGTACCGCCGAGGGCGAGCAGCGCCGCGCCGATACCGCCGGCCGCTCCCCCGCCGGCCTGGAGGCCGATCCGCGCCGGGCAGCCGGGCAGGTCGCGTTCCATCGCGTCGGCGAGCCTGGCCAGCGCGGTGTCCAGCACCTGGACGTCGTTGTCGGTCGCGCCCTTCTGCGGCCCGTACACGGCGCTGGCGCCGCGCAGGCCGAGCAGCGGGCTGTCCACATCGGTGGCGGCGACCAGCGCCGTGCCGCGCAGCAGCGGCGTACCGTCCAGCCGGTCGAGGGCGGCCAGCGCGGCGCCGCCGTACGGCAGCGGCGCGCCGGACGCGTCCCGCGGCACCACGCCGAGCGCGGCGAGCATGCCGGCCCCGCCGTCGTTGGTGGCCGAGCCGCCCAGTCCGATGACGACCGTGTGCGCGCCGGCCTCGACGGCGGCCCTGATCAGCACGCCGAGGCCGTAGGAGGTGGTGACCTTGGGGTCGCGCTCGTCGGGCGCGAGCAGGTGCAGGCCGCAGGCCTGGGCGCTCTCCACGTAGGCGCTGCCGTCACCGGTGAGCAGCACCGCGCCCGGGGTGTCCCGGCCGAGCGGGTCGGGGACGGTGACCTCGAGCAGCCGGCCGCCGAGCACCGGGTGCAGCACGTCGAGGAAGCCGGGGCCGCCGTCGGCGAGCGGCCGGAGCACCAGGTCGTCGCCTGGCGCGCTGGCCCGCCAGCCGTCGGCGATCGCCTCGGCCGCCGCCCACGCCGTCAACGTGCCGGCGAACTTGTCCGGCGCCACCACGATCCGCACGGTCAGCCAGTGTGTCACGCGGTGACTCACGCCACGCTGCCCGCCGCCGCCCCGAGGAGTACTATTGCCATTAAACGTCAGTACGACGAAAAAGAGGCGCCCCGATGACGACCCTGGACCTGCCCGCGGGAGTCGAGCCCAGTCCCGCGCTGCTGTTGCTGCTCGGCCGGGAGAGCGACCCCGACTCCGAGCGCGGCGTGGACTGCCCGGGAGCGCTTCCGGCCGCCTCCGACCCGGATCTCGTCGCGCGGGCGCGGGCCGCCAAGGAACAGCTCGGTGACCGGGTGTTCATCCTCGGTCACCACTACCAGCGCGACGAGGTGATCCAGTTCGCCGACGTCACCGGCGACTCGTTCAAGCTCTCGCAGCAGGCC
>JBJMIH010000182.1:0-8007 GCA_045806985.1 Mycobacteriales bacterium
AGTACAAGAAGGCCAACACCGCCCACGCTGGTGCCCGCGGCCCCGGCGAACGCGCCAACGCCACCCTCAAAACCTGGCGTGTACTGCACAAATACCGTTCCAGCCCACACCGGGCCACCGCCCTCACCCAAGCCATCCTCACCCTCGAAACCCGCCCATAACCCAGGATGGAAAAGGCTCAAGGAGATGTGTACGCGTTGTCGTGTGACAACGCGGCCACAACTCCTTGATCGTGGCGAGACGGACGGCGGGCTGGCGGATTTCGGACCTGGCAGCCACTTCGAGACACGGGCTGGCCGCACACATGGGCTAGCCGCACACCTGGCCGCACACATGGCCGCGCTCAGGGCAGCAGCGCCAGCTTGCCGACGGTGGCGCGCGCCTCCAGGTCGGCGAGCGCCTTCGGCCCCTCGGCCAGCCTGTAGGTGGTGGGCTGGCCGGGGCCGAGCACGCCGGCCGCGAGGAGCCCGAACAGCTCGCCCATGACCTCGCCGAAGACCCGCGGTGCCGCCTGGATGAGGATGCCGATGTTCAGGCCGATGACGTGGACCTGGTGCCGGTAGACCAGGTCCCAGTTGCTGATCGCGGCCTCCCCGGCGGGCAGGCCGGAGACGACGACCCGGCCGGTGACCCGCCTGGTCGCGGCCAGGCTGGCGGCGAGCGTGGCGCCGCCGACCGACTCCAGCACCAGGTCGGCGCCGTCGCCGCCGGTCAGCCGCAGCACCTCCGCCGCGAGGTCGCTGCCGCGCGAGTCGAGGACGTGGTCGGCGCCCAGCGCCCGTACCACCTCGTGCTTGCCCGGCGAGGCGGCGGCGATCACCGTCGCGCCGTAGTGCCTGGCCATCCGCACCGCGGCCTGGCCGGTCGCGCCGGCGGCGGCGTGGATCAGCACTGTCTGCCCCGCGGTGACGCCGCCCAGCGGCCTGAGCGCCGCCAGCGCGGTCGGCCAGTTCACGACCAGGCCCAGCGCCTGCTCGTCGGCCCAGCCCGCCGGCACCGGCAGCGCGCCGGCCGCGGGCAGCACCATGTACTCGGCGAAGGCGCCGCCGCCGATACCGGCGCCGATGACGTGGGCGCCGGGCGCCAGCCCGGTCACCCCCTCGCCGGCGGCGGCGACCTCACCCGCGGCCTCGACGCCGGCCACGTACGGCGGCCGCGGGCCACCCGCGAACGTGCCCCGGGCCTGCGAGATGTCGACGAAGTTGACGCCGGCGGCGGTGACCCGGATCAGGACCTCGCCGGGACCCGGGCTCGGCACCGGCGCGTTGGTGACCAGGCGCAGGTCCCGCGGGCCGGTCAGGGACGCCTGCTGGAGGGCGCGCATGCTCGTCGGAATGCTCATGGTGGCCCGACGAACGGGGAGGTGCCGAGGGGACACCGTCACGCCGGCGCGACCATCCTCACGGCGAAGGTGTCGCGGGGTAGCGCTCGCCGGCGGCGTTGCGCTCCATGCCGACCCAGAGCAGGTTCATCAGCCGGCGCGCGGTCGCGGTCGGCTCCTCGCCCGGCGTGGTGAGCGCCCACTCGGCCATCGCGTCGGCCGCGCCAACCACCGCGTGCGCGATCGCCGCCGCGTCCCGGCGCTGGGTGGCGTACCCGCCGCCGTACCCGCCGTCGTGGCCGCCGCGCGCCGGGATCGACTGGAGCACCAGCTCGGTCACGGTCGCGATGATCTCCCCGCGGACCCGGCCCAGCTGCTCGGCGACGGCGCCGCTCAGCGCGCGCCCCTGCTGGTACAGCACGGTCCAGCTGGCCCGGTGGTCGGCCACGAACGTGAAGAACGCGGTCAGCCCGAGCCACAGCCGCTCGCCGGGGTCGGCCGCCTCGGCCCGCACGGCCGCGCCGATCGTGTCGACCAGCCGGTCGGCCTCGCGGGCGATGCAGGCGCTGAAGATCTTCTCCTTCGACCCCAGGTACAGGTACAGCAGCGGCTTGGACACCCCGGCCAGTTCGGCGACCTCGTCCATGGACGCGCCGTGGTAGCCGTGCGCGGAGAACACCTGCACGGCGGCGTCGAGCATCTGCTGCTCGCGGACGGCGCGCGGGAGCCGCTTGGCGGGTGCGGAGGGCGGGGAAGTCGAGGCCACCTTGCGATGATAGCTTACTCCGCCGTAAGTTTACTGTAGAGTAAGTTAGCGGGAAGGAGTGGTCACGTGGCCTCCCTCGAGGAGCTGAACCTCGACACGCTCGACTTCGGCGCGATCTCCGCCGAGGAGTTCGCCCGCCTGGTCAAGAACACCGGCAAGCGCGAGCTGGCCGCGGCCGTCACCGGCCCGGTCCGGGCACGGGTGCTGGACGAGGTGTTCGACCGGATGCGGGACCGGTTCAGGCCGGACGCGGCCGGCCGGCTGTCCGCCGTCGTCCGCTGGAAGATCGTTGACGAGGGCGAGCCCGAGGCCGTGTACACGATGGCGATCGGGAACGGCACCTGCACGGTCACCAGGGGCGCCGACGAGCGGGAGCCCCGGCTCACCCTCACCATGCCCGCCGTCGAGTTCCTGCGGCTGGCCTCCGGCAACGCGTCGGGCACGACCATGTTCATGACCCGGCGGCTCAAGGCCGGCGGCGACCTCAGCCTGGCCGCCGTGCTCACCCGGTACTTCGACATCCCGCGCGGGTAAGGAGCCTGGCCATGGCCTTCGACCTGGAACTCACCGACGAGCAGGAGGAGCTGCGGGACTGGGTGCACGGCTTCGCCGCCGACGTCGTACGCCCCGCCGCGGCCGAGTGGGACGAGCGCGAGGAGACGCCGTGGCCGGTCATCCAGGAGGCCGCCAAGATCGGGTTGTACGGCTTCGACCTGCTGGCCGAGCTGTGGTCGGACCCGACAGGGCTGTCCCTGCCGGTGCTCAACGAGGAGCTGTTCTGGGGTGACGCCGGCATCGGCATGTCGCTGCTCGGCTCCACCCTCGCCGCCGCCGGCATCTTCGCCAGCGGCACCCCGGACCAGATCATCGACTGGATCCCGCGCTGCTTCGGCGACGAGAACGAGCCGAGGCTCGGCGCGTTCTGCGTGTCCGAACCCGACGCCGGCTCGGACGTGGCGTCGATGCGGACCAGGGCCCAGTACGACGAGGCCGCCGGCGAGTGGGTGATCAGCGGCCAGAAGGCGTGGATCACCAACGGCGGCATCGCGTCCGTGCACGTGGTGGTGGCCTCGGTCGAGCCCGAGCTGGGCGCCCGCGGGCAGGCCGCGTTCCTGGTCCCGTCCGGCACGAGGGGCCTGTCCGCCGGGCCGAAGATCCGCAAGCTCGGGCTGCGCGCCTCGCACACCGCCGACGTCTTCCTGGACGAGGTGCGGGTCCCCGCCGACCACGTGCTCGGCGGCAAGGACAGGCTGGACGAGCGGCTCGCCGGCTACCGGAAGCAGGTCCGCGAGGGCGGCACCGGCAAGCGGCACGCCGCCATGGCGACGTTCGAGTTGAGCCGGCCCACGGTCGGCGCGCAGGCGCTCGGCATCGCCCGCGCGGCCTACGAGTACGCGCTCGACTACGCCGGACAGCGGGTCCAGTTCGGCCGCCCGATCGTGCGCAACCAGGCGATCGCGTTCGCCCTGGCCGACATGAAGATGGAGATCGACTGTGCGCGCCTGCTGATCTGGCGGGCGGCCTGGATGGGCCGCAACGGCCAGCCGTTCACCGCCGGCGAGGCGTCGATGGCCAAGCTCAAGGCTGGCGAGGTCGCGGTCGCGACCACCGGGAAGGCCGTGCAGATCCTCGGCGGCGCCGGCTTCAGCCGCGACCACCCGGTGGAGCGGTGGTACCGGGACAGCAAGATCTACACGATCTTCGAGGGCACCAGCGAGATCCAGCGCCTGGTCATCGCCAGGGCGATCACCGGCCAGCCGATCGCCTGACAGTTGCGTTGGAGTGTGCTCACACTCATAGCGTGGGAACCGTCCGTCACCGCACCACACCGCGACCGGAGGAACCCATGACGACCGTGCGCAAGGTCTCCCTCGGCGGTCAGGGACTCGAGGTGTCCGCACTCGGGCTGGGCTGTATGGGGATGACCCACGGCTACCTGAGCCCGGAGGACCGCGACGACGCCGAGTCGATCGCCACCATCCGCCGCGCCCTCGACCTGGGCGTGACGTTCCTGGACACGGCGGACATCTACGGGCCGCACAACAACGAGGAACTGGTCGGCAAGGCGATCGCCGGCCGCCGCGACGAGGTGGTGCTCGCGACGAAGTTCGGCATCGTCCCGTCCGGCGACGGCTCGTGGGAGCGGCGCGAGTTCCGCGGCGACCCGGAGTACGTGCGGCAGTCGATCGACGGCTCGCTGCGCCGGCTCGGCGTGGACCACGTCGACCTGTACTACCAGCACCGGCCCGACCCGGAGGTGCCGATCGAGGAGACCGTCGGCGCCATGGCCGAGCTGGTCGCCGCCGGCAAGGTCCGCTACCTCGGGCTGTCCGAAGTGGACACCGAGCTGCTGGAGCGGGCGCACGCCGTGCACCCGATCAGCGCGGTGCAGAGCGAGTACTCGCTGTGGACCCGCGACGTCGAGGCCGTGCTGCCGACCATGCGCCGGCTCGGCATCGGCCTGGTGCCGTTCTCGCCGCTCGGCCGTGGCTTCCTGACCGGCGCGATCCGGTCGCCCGGCGACCTGGGGGGCAGCGGCGACTGGCGGCGCGGCAACCCGCGCTTCAGCGACGAGGCGCTGGCGAACAACCTGCGCATCGTGGACGTCGTCCGCGAGGTGGCGGCGGCCCACGACGCCACGCCGGCCCAGGTCGCGCTGGCCTGGGTGCTCAGCCGCGGTTCCGACCTGGCGCCGATCCCCGGCACCCGGCGGCGTACCCGGCTGGAGGAGAACGTCGGCGCGCTCGACCTGGAACTCACCGACGACGACCTGGTCCGCCTGGACCCGCTCGGCGACCTGGTCACCGGCGCCCGCTACTGACCGCCGAACACCCTGTCCGGGTCGTAGGCGGCCCTGACCTGGTCGAGGCGGTGCCGGTTGGCGCCGTAGCAGGCCAGGTCGGGGTCGGCGAGGTCCGGGTCGGGGAAGTTCGGGTACACGCCGCCGGTGCCGTGCGGGTGGGTGAGCGCCCACGACCGCTCCAGCCAGCGCCGCCCGGCCTCGACACCCGCCGGGCCGGCGACCACGGTGGCGTGCTTGAGCAGGAACCGCTCGCTCCGGTGCGGGAACGCGGTGGCGTCGCCGGGTACCCGGGTGTACGCGCCGCCCCACGGGGAGAAGTCCAGCTCGCGCTCCTGGCCGGGCACCCGGTCGGCGACGAGGTGCTCGACCAGCGCGGCCACCGCGTCCGGCGGCAGGGTCCGGGCGAAGTACTCCGACTTCTGGAACATGAGCCCCTCGTCCTCGCCCGCCGGCTCGCCACCCAGCCCGTGGACATCCAGAGTGGACAGATAGCGCTTCACGTCGCGATACGGGCCGGGGTGGTACGCCGCCGTGGCCGGCCCCTCGCCCACCCGGTCGGCCAGCTCCGCCAGTAGCGCCGCGCCCGCCGCCTCGCCGCCCATGTACGCGCCGAACACGCTGATCACCGGTGGCCGGTCCGGGTCGGCGGCGGTGGAGACCACCAGGCTGGCGGCCAGCGCGTCCGGCGCGTCCGGCGCCCAGCCCTGCCAGGCCTCGATGACGCCGGTGGCGCGCCGGTGCGGCCAAGTGAGGTGGAAGCCGGTCGCGTCCGGGGCCGGGACGGTGTCGAACACCAGCGACGTGACCACGCCGAGCGTGCCGCCGCCGCGCAGCGCCCAGAACAGGTCGGGTTCGCGCCGCTCGTCGCAGCCCACCACCCGGCCGTCGGCGAGCACCACCTCGGCGGCCCGCAGCGAATCGCAGGTCAGCCCGTACGTCCGGCCGAGGATTCCGAGCCCGCCACCGAGCGTCAGGCCGGCGATCCCCACCGTCGGCCCGCAGCCGGCCGGCAGGGTGACACCGTGCCGGTCCAGCGCGTCGTACAGCTCCCCGAGCCGGGTGCCCGCACCCGCGGTGACCTGGCCGCCGTCCACCGTCACCGCGTTCAGCGGCGTGACGTCGATGACCACGCCGCCCTCGGACGACGACTGCCCGGCGAAGCAGTGCCCGCCGCTCCGCACCGCCACCGGCAGGCCGGCGGCGCGGGCGGCCCGCAGGGTCGCCGCCAGGTCCGCGACGCTCGCGCACCGGACGACCGCCCGGGGCCTGACCCCGTGGAAGCGGGCGATCGCCGGCCGTCGCGCCGCCTCGTACCCGGCCGACCCCGGCAGCAGCACCTGCCCCTCGACCTGGTGCCCCAGCTCCGCCAACGCCCCGCTACCCCGCCCCTCGACCTCGTGCATCCGCCCTGTCTACCACGCCCATCAGCGGTGCCCCTTACACCGTCAGACGAGGTGCGGGTGGAGGGCGAGCCAGGCGCGGAGCTGGGTGGCGAGGTCGGGGTCGCGGACCTGGTCGAGGTGGTGGGCGGCGGCGGTGACGAGGATCCTGGCCCGGCGGGACTGGCGCGTCCGGTCGATGTCGAGGCGGTACAGGTCACCGGGCTCGTGGAGGGTGGCGACGTCGTTCAGGCTGGCGGGGATGGCATCGAGGCAGTCCCGCACCACCGCGTCCGCCGGAGGCAGCAGCGCCGCCAGCTCCGCCGACCCGGTGCGGCGCACCGCCAGCAGGAAGTAGGCCTGCTTCTCGGCCGCTTCGGCCGCGCTGAAGACCCCTCGCCGGCGGGCCTCCTCCACCAGCCAGTACCGCAGCCGTACCCACTCCGGCCGATCGAGCTTCCTGTCGACGGCGAGTAGCAGGTACAGCCACCAGTTCACCCGGTCGGCCGGCGCCGGCTGCCGGCGATCCAACCAGGCCGCCCACTCCGTGTCGGGAAGGCGTACCAGGTGGGCGAGGCCGTCCCGTACGGACTGGTGCACGGAGCCGGCCAGCGCCGCCGCGGCGATGCTCTCGGGCAGGTGCGGCGCGCTGACCGACCAGACGTCGCCGGCGATGACGATCAGGAGGGCACGCGAGTCGGCGAGCCAGTACCGCCGTTCCTCGTCGCCTTCCCCGCCGACGTCGGTGAGCTGGTATCCCAGCCGGCGCAGTTCGGCATCCAGCTCGGCGAACGGCACCCGGCGTTCGATTCCCCATACCGCCGGGCGAGGTCACCCGCGACCTGGTCCGGCCGCTCCGCCGAGGCGAGCCGGTGCGCCTGCACGGTGAATCCGGCCGGCTCCCAGTCCTCGCCGCCCGACCGCCGGCTCCACGAGAACTCGACCAGCCCGTAGTCGCGCCGGAGCCATCCCCGACCCCGATCCTCAGCGAAGTCATCGCCGAGAGTACGAGCGACAGCCTCGGCCGAGCTGTCCACGCCCACACCGCGGACCGCCCCCGTCACCACCACCTCAACGAAGAAGTCCAGACCGGTCACGCGGCAAGGATTCCCTATCAGATCCGGAGTACGACGTCGGGTTGGCGGAGGCGGAGTGGTTGTCGTCCTTCGTGGATGAGTCGGTGGTGGTGTTCGCACAGGAGGAGGTTGTCGAGGTCGGTGTGTCCGCCGGCCCACCACGGGATCATGTGGTGTAGGTGGCACAGGTGGGCGGGCCGGTCACAGGTTTCCCACCGGCAGTACCTGTCGCGTTGCCGTACTGCCTTGTCCTGCCCCGGTGTCGCCAACCGCCGCGACCTGCCCACATCCAGGACCTCAGAGTCCGGGCCGAGGATGATGCGGGTCAGCTCCGGGTCGCAGGCCAGGCGTTGGGCGGTGGCGGCCGGGATGGGCAGGGTGGCGAAGTCCAGGCTGGCGCCGGGGCTGCCCGCCATCCCGGTCAACGTTTCCAGGCTGACGGTGATGTTGAGGTGCGGCTTGCGCCGGCCGCGGGTGGGTAGCCGGTCGTGGTCCATCGCATACCGGCAGACTTCGACCAGGGCGTCGGCTTGGCGTTGATACCGGGTGCGCGGGTCGCCGGGGCTGGTGGGGCCGACCATGGCATCCAGGGCGGTCATCACCACCGCACCCGCCTCCGGGTCCAACTGCCCGTCCAAGACGACCATGCCGGCGAAGGTGGA
>JBJMIH010000183.1:0-33092 GCA_045806985.1 Mycobacteriales bacterium
CGGAGTCGTGGATGGCGGCGCCGGCGCCCTTGAGCAGCTCGGTGCTGAACGGCTCGAGGTCGGCCACCAGGATGCCGATCACGTTGGTGCGGTGGTTGCGCAGGCTCTGCGCGACGAGGCTGGCCTCGTACCCGAGCTCCTCGATGGCCGCCTGGACGCGCGCGATGGTCTCGGCGGCGACGCCGTACCGGCCGTTGATGACCTTGGAGACGGTGGCTACCGACACCCCGGCGCGCTTGGCGACGTCGCGGATGGTGGCGCGGGAGGTCGGATACACCGGGCCAGGATAGCCATATAAAACGTTATCGACAACGATTGACACGCTTCCCGAAGGGGCGCAGACTCGCTGCCAACCTGGGCGCCGCCTCGCCCCGGTTCCGGCTTGGTCGACCTCACAGGAGTGGACCACCATGCCCCACAAGAAGATCCTCCGGGCCCTCGCCGTCGCGGCGGTGGTCGCGCTCTCAGCAGCCGCCTGCAGTGGCGGGGGCTCGGACAACAAGAGCAAGGACGCCAACGGACCCATCACGCTCACGTGGTGGCACAACGGCAACAACGAGCCCCTGCTGAGTCTCTGGAAGCAGGTGGCGGACGATTACCACGCCTCCCACCCCAAGGTCTCGTTCAAGATCCAGCCCTTCCAGAACGAGCAGTTCACCACCAAGGTCCCGGTGGCGCTGCAGGGCAAGAACCCGCCGCACATCTACCAGCAGTGGGGCGGCGGCAACGAGGCCAGCCAGGTCAAGTCCGGCAAGCTCATGGACCTGACCGGCGCCGTGTCCGGCTGGATCGGCCAGCTCGGCCACTCCGCCGACGGCTGGAAGGTCAACGGCAAGCAGTACGGCATCCCCTATGACCAGCACGTTGTCGGCTTCTGGTACCGCACCGACCTGTTCCAGCAGGCCGGAATCACCTCGCCGCCGACCACCCTGGACGAGCTCAACAGCGACGTGAGCAAGCTCAAGAGCGCCGGCCTCGCCCCGATCGCGATCGGCAGCAAGGACAAGTGGCCGGACGCCTTCTACTACGACTACTTCGCCGTCCGCGAGTGCTCCACCAAGGTGCTGAAGGCCGAGCTGAAGGCCCAGAAGCTCACCGACAGGTGCTGGACCAAGGCCGGCCAGGACGTCAAGGACTTCCTCGCCACCAACCCGTTCCAGGAGGCGTTCCTCGGCACCCCGGCCCAGCAGGGCGCGGGCAGCTCGGCCGGCATGTTGGCCAACGGCAAGGCCGCGATGGAGCTCCAGGGTGACTGGGACCTGTCCACGATGACCGCGCTCACCACGGACAAGGCGCTGCCCAGCAAGCTCGGCTGGTTCCCGTTCCCGACCGTGCCCGGCGGGCACGGCGACCCGGACGTGGTGCTCGGCGGCGGCGACGGCTTCTCCTGCACCAGCAAGGCCACCAAGGCGTGCGCCGACTTCCTCAAGTACATCGCCAGCACGCCGGTGCAGTCCAAGCTGGCCCAGGCCGGCGTCGGACTGCCGGTGAACCCGTCGGCGGCGTCCGCGCTGACCGACCCCACCGTGAAGAAGGTCCTGAACGCGAGCCGGAAGGCCAACTACATCCAGACCTACTTCGACATCGCGCTTCCCACCAGCACCGGCCAGGCGATGGACGACGCCGCCGCGAACCAGTTCGCCGGCAAGGGAGACGCGAACGCGGTCGCCCAGGCGGTGAACAACGCCGCCACCGGGAACCGCTGATGGCGGGTGAGGCCCGAGTCACCGACCGAGCGACGGGGGCGCCGCCACGCAACGCGTTCGGCAAGTCCGGACGAACCCGCGGCGACGCGCCGACCGGCCGTGCGACAGCACGGCCGGTCCGGCGCGCCGGGGAGGGGCTCCGCAAGAAGGCCGAGCTGGCCCTGTTCCTGGGCCCGGCGCTGCTGCTGTTCGTCGGGTTCGTGCTGGTGCCGATCGCCGTCGCGACGTACTACAGCTTCTACAACTGGAGCGGCTTCGGCGGGCTGCACAACTTCAGCGGCCTGACGAACTACCGGGAGGCGCTCAAGGGATCGGTCTTCCACCAGGCGGTGCAGCACAACCTGATCATCGCCGCGCTGTCGATCACGGTCCAGCTCCCGATCAGCATCGGCATGGCCCTGCTGCTCAACCGCAAGCTGCGCGGGCGCGCGTTCCTGCGGCTGGTGGTCTTCGCCCCGTTCACCCTGTCCGAGGCGGTCACCGCCGTGACCTGGGCGCTGATGCTGCAACCGCACGGTTTCGTGGACCGCGTGTTCCGCGCGGTGGGGCTCGGCGGGCTGGTCCACCACTGGCTGGCCGACACCCACCTCGTGCTCTACACCATCTTCGTGGTGCTGACCTGGAAGTTCATCGGGTTCGGCATCATCCTGCTGCTGGCCGGGCTGCAGGGCATCCCGAACGAGCTGCGGGAGGCGGCGGCCCTGGACGGGGCGAACCCGTGGCAGACCACCTGGCGCGTGGTGCTGCCGCTGCTCGCGCCGACGATCCGGATCTGGATCTTCCTCTCGGTCATCGGCTCGCTCCAGGTCTTCGACGTCGTGTGGATCATGACCGGCGGCGGGCCCGCCAACTCCTCCACCACGATGTCGGTGTACGTCATCGACCACGGCTTCCGGCGGTACGAGTTCGGCTACGGCAGCGCGGTGGCCGTGATCCTGTTCATCATCTGCTTCGTGTTCGCGCTCTTCTACCAGCGGTTCGCGCTCCGCAGGGACACCTTCGGCGCGCTGACCGACCGGACGAGGTGAGGGTTGATGTCCACAGTGGTCGACACCGTCCGGCCGGCGCCTCCGGCGCCGGCCCGGCGCCGCCGGGCCCGCCGGCGGTCGGCCGGCACGCCGCTGGCGTACCTGGCCGCGCTGGTGATCGTCAGCATCACCCTGGTGCCGATGCTGTACCTGATCTTCGGCGGCTTCCGCACCACCGCGCAGATCAACGAGTCACCCGCGAGCCTGCCGCACCCGTGGGTGCTGAGCAACTACCGGTCGATCCTGTCCTCGAGCGCGTTCTGGCGGTACCTCGGCAACAGCATGCTGATCGCGACGGTCGCCACCGCGCTCGCCGTCTCGTTCGGCGCGATGGCGGCGTTCGCGCTGGCCCGGTACGTCTTCCGCGGCCGGGAAGTGGTGTACGCGGTGTTCACCCTCGGCCTGCTGTTCCCGCTGGCGGTGGCGGCGCTCCCGCTCTACCTGCTGCTGCGCGACATCAACCTGCTGGAGAACCCGATGGGCGTGGCCATCCCGGAGGCCGCGTTCTCGCTGTCGGTGACGATCATCATCCTGCGCCCGTTCATCACCGCGATCCCGCGCGAGATCGAGGACGCGGCGGCGCTGGACGGCGCCGGCAAGATCGGGTTCTTCTGGCGGATCGTGCTGCCGCTGTCGAAGCCGGCGCTCGCCACCGTGGCGATCCTGGCGTTCGTGACCAGCTGGAACTTCTTCATCCTGCCGCTGGTGGTGTTCAACAGCTCGCAGCACTTCACGCTGCCGCTCGGCGTGACCACGTTCCAGGCCGAACACACCGAGGACACCGCCCGCATCATGGCGTTCACCGCGCTGTCGATGCTGCCGGCGCTGGGCTTCTTCATCCTGGCGGAGCGGCGGATCGTCGGCGCGCTCACCGGCGCCATCAAGGGCTGAGCTCGGGGGCCTCGGTCTCCGGGGCCTCCGGGGTCTCCGGCGCCTCCGGCGAGGGCCGCACCGGCTGGGCGGGCGGGTACGGCGGCAGCTGCCACGGCGCGGCGGCGACCGGCTGGTCGCCGCCGCGGAACCCGATCCGGCCGGGCCGCAGCCCGCGCTCGACCAGCGCCCGTACGATCCGCGGTACCGCCTCGACCGTGGCCCGGTAGCCGTCGTGCATCAGCACGATGCCGCCGGGCCGCACCGTCTCGGCGGCCGCCACGATCTCGGTGGTACTCGCGCCGTCCCAGTCCCGGGTGTCCACCGTCCACAGCACCTCGCGCAGGCCCAGCCGGGCCGCGGCGGCGCCGACCGCGTCGTCGGTCTCCCCGTACGGCGGCCGGAACAGCACCGGCGCCCGGCCGTTGATCCGGCGCAGCACCCGCTGGGCGCGGGCGATCTCCTCGAAGGCCGCCGCCGCGCCGAGCTCGGTGAGGTGCGGGTGGGTGTGGCTGTGGTTGCCGATCCACATCCCGGCCCGGCGCTGGGCGTGCACCAGGTCGGGGTGGCGCGCGGCGTGCGCGCCCACGTTGAAGAGGGTGGCGCGGGCACGCGCCGCCCGCAGCGCGCGCAGCAGGTCCGGCGTGTGTTCCGTCGGCCCGTCGTCGAAAGTCAGGGCCACGTAGCCGGGCTGGCGTGCCGCGGGCGGCTCCCCCGTGTGGGTGTTCATTCCGTACTCAGCCTGCCGTGCACTGCTGGCCGTTGAGCGTGAACGACGCGGGCGCCGCGGCGTTCCCGGTCTGGTTGGCCTGGAACCCGATGCTCACCGAGCCGTTCGCCGCGATCGTGCCGTTGAAGCTGACGTTCGTGGCGGTCACCTGCCCGCTGGTGGGTGTGTAGTTGGCGTTCCAGCCGGAGGTGATGGTCTGGCCGGACGGCAGGGTGAAGACCAGCGACCAGCCGTTGATCGCCGAGCTGCCGTGGTTGGCGATCGTGAGGTTGGCGGTCAGTCCGGTGTTCCAGGACTGGATCGTGTCGGTCACCGTGCAGCCGCCGGGCGGCGGCGGGGGCGGCGAGCTGGTCGTCGGCGGCGTCGAGATCGGCGTCGTCGGCGGCGTGCCGCTGTCCAGGCCGAAGAACCGGATCGCCTGGGCGGCCATCCCGCTCATCGGCAGGCTGTGCCCGACACCGGCGATGCTGTACGCCTCGACCGGCGGCTGGTTGCCGGTGTTGCCGTACTTCGTGTGCGTCCAGCCGGACTGCGGCGTGTCGGTGGACACCGGGGTCTGGCTTACCCCCAGCACGTTCGTCCACTGCTTGATCTCCTCGCCGAAGTTCGGGTACGCGAGCGTGGTGTCGGCGGTGCCGTGCCACAGTTGCATCCGGGGCCGCGCGCCGGTGTACCCGGGGAACGCGCCGCGGACCAGGTCGCCCCACTGCTGCGGGGTCTTGCTGATCTGCCCGTTGGCGCACTGGGTGTTCCACATCGAGCCGTCCGTGGTGGCGAAGCAGGCGAACGGGACGCCCATGAACGCCGCGCCGGCCTTGAAGACGTCCGGGTAGTCGCCGAGCAGGACGTTGGTCATCATCCCGCCCGAGGACGCGCCGGTGACGTACACCCGGCTGGAGTCGCCGTTGTCGTGCTGCTCGACCCACTGCACCATCGACACGATGCCGACAGGGTCGCTGTTGCCGTTGTGGGTGAGCGCGCCCGGCGACGACACGTCGAAGCAGCTGCCGCTGCGGGTGGCCGACGGGTAGACGACGATGAACCCGAACCGGTCGGCCAGCGAGGCGAACTCGGTGCCGGAGAAGAACGCCGGCCCGGAGCCGGTGCAGTAGTGCACCGCGACCAGGATCGGCGGGTGGCTCTGCACGTTGTTCGGCACGTACACGTACATGCGCAGGTTGGTCGGGTTGGTGCCGAAGTTGGTGACCTCGACGAGCGAGGCGGCCCTCGCCGGACGCTCGGTCACCAGCAACGCGGCGCCGAGAGCGCCGACGGAGGCGAGCACCGACACCACGACGAGGAGCAGGCGGATACGGACACGTTGGACCATCGCGGTCTCCCTTACGAGAATCCAGCTGGCGAATCCTGCCCGGTTCCCGCCATACCAGGGCATCGAAATATTTCGAGAGCTCTCCCGATCTGTTTCTGACAGTAGGCCCGGACACTACGGAAGGTCAAGGGATCAACAGGAGAAAACGCGCACCCTGGCACAAGACTCCCGGAGCGCCACCAGTCGACCCTGGCCGTACTGGCGGTGTGTACGCAACGAAACCGCGACGGGCGGCCGTGCCCGGCGCCGACGCTCACGGGGCCTCGGCATAGCCGCGGCCAGGGTGGCTGCTCCGGGAGGGCAGGTCAGCTCTCGTCGGTTTGGCGGGCGGCCCTGGCGCGGCGCTTGCCCTCGTGCATGGCGGCGACGCGGGCGATCGGGATGGTCCTGCCCTCCTCGACGAGGTCGGCGGGGAGGTGCTGCGGCGCCGGCATCAGCTCGGCCCACGGGTCGGCGTCGCCGAGCTGGCCGGCGGCGGTGCGGAGGGTGAAGTCGGCCGGCCGTACCCGGTCCAGGTCGTCCCAGGCCACCGGGAAGGAGACCGTCGTGCCCGGCCGGATCCGCGGGCTGTACGCCGCCGCGACCGTCGCTCCTCCGGCCCTGGTCGAGTCGAGGAACACCTTGCCCTCGCGGTCCGCGACGATGAAGGCCGTGGTCGCCAGCGCCGGGTCCAGCCGTTCCGCCCTGGCGGCCAGCGCGCGGGTGGCGGCGGCGACCTCCTCCATCGTGACCGGGCCGGCGAGCGGCACGAAGATGTGCACGCCCTTGGAGCCGCTGGTCTTGACCGCGCCCGCCAGGCCGTCGTCGGCCAGCGCCCGGCGTACCAGGTGCGCCGCCCGGACCACCGCGTCGAACGCGCCACCGGCCGGCGGGTCGAGGTCCATGATCAGGTGGGTCGGGTGGTCGGCCTCGCCGGCCCGCGTCAGCGCCGGGTGGTACTCCACGGCCCGCTGGTTGGCGAACCACAGCAGCGTGCGGCGGTCGTCGCAGAGCGCGTAGGAGATCCGCCGCCGGGACGACTCGGCCCACACCGGCACGGTCCGCACCCACTCGGGCGTGTACTTGGGGACGTTCTTCTGCATGAACGGGTCCTGGCCCGGCCGTACCCTGATCACCGACAGCGGCCGGTCCCGCAGCACCGGCAGGATCCGGTCGCGCACCGCGTCGAGATACTCCACCAGGTCGCGCTTGGTGGCGTCCGCCCCGTCGAAGAGGGGCTGGTCCAGATTGGTCAGCGACACCCCGGCCCGTTCCTCACCGCCGCTCATGGGCTCACGGTACGGCAGGGTGTCCATCCGGGGCCGCGCCGTTCGACGGTGGCGTGGAGGACCCAGGAGGAGGAACCGTGAAGTACCTGATGATCCACTGCGTGGATGAGAAGGACCTCGACCCCGACGAGGTGACCCCGCCGGAGCTGGAGGAGACCCTCGCCGCCTGGGTGGAGCGGATGACCGCCCGCGGGGTGCTGCTGGACGGCAGCCGGCTCCGGCCGACCAGCGACGCGACCACCGTCCGGGTGCGCGGGGACGAGGTGCTCATCGCCGACGGGCCGTTCGCGGAGACCCGGGAGCAGGTCGCCGGCTACGACCTCATCGAGTGCGCCAACCTGGACGAGGCGCTGGAGGTGGCGGGTCAGCACCCGCCCGCGCTGATCGGGACGATCGAGGTGCGGCCGCTCTGGGCGGGATGACGGATGGGCGGTGAGGAGGCGGGCGCCGCGGTCACCGAGGCGTTCCGCACCGAGTGGGGCCAGGTCGTGGCGACGCTGATCGGCATGACCGGCGACTGGGACCTGGCCGAGGAGTGCGCGCAGGAGGCGTTCGCCCAGGCGGTACGGGCCTGGCGGCGCGAGGGCGTGCCGCGCCGGCCGGGCGCGTGGCTGACCACGGTGGCGCGGCGCCGGGCGACCGACCGGATGCGCCGGAGTGCCACCGAGGCCAGCAAGCTGAAGGAGGCTGCCGTGCTGTCGACCCCCGCCGACCCGGCCTTCCCCGCCGGGGACGGCGACGACGACAGCGGCATCCGCGACGACCGGCTGCGGCTGATCTTCACCTGCTGCCACCCGGCGCTGGCGCTGGAGTCCCGGGTGGCGCTGACGCTGCGTACCCTCGCCGGGCTGACCACGACGGAGATCGCCAGGGCGTTCCTGGTGCCCGAGCCGACGATGGCGAAGCGGCTGGTCCGCGCCAAGCACAAGATCCGCAACGCCGGCATCCCGTACCAGGTCCCGCCGGCCCACCTGCTGCCGGACCGCACCGCCGGGGTGCTGGCCGTGCTGTACCTGCTGTTCAACGAGGGGTACGCGGCCACGGCCGGCGACGACCTGGTCCGCCGCGGGCTGTGCGCGGAGGCGATCCGGCTGGCCAGGGCGCTGGCCGGGCTGATGCCCGACGAGCCGGAGGCGCTCGGGCTGCTGGCGCTGATGCTGATGCACGACGCGCGCCGGGACAGCCGGATCGACGCCGCCGGCGACCTGGTCACCCTGGAGGAGCAGGACCGCACCGGCTGGGACCGGGCCGAGATCGAGGAGGGCGTCGCGGTGCTCGCGGCGGCGCTGCGGCGGGAGCGGCCAGGCCCGTACCAGCTCCAGGCGGCGATCGCGGCCTGCCACGTCACCGCGCCGGACGCCGCGAGCACCGACTGGGCGCGGATCGCCGTGCTGTACGGCCGGCTCGCCACGCTGTCGCCGTCCCCGGTGGTGGAGCTGAACAGGGCGGTGGCGGTCGCCATGGCCGACGGCCTGGAGGCCGGCCTGGCGCTGGTGGACGAGCTCGGCGCCGCCGGCGACCTGCCACCCGGCTACCACCTGCTCCCCGCCACCCGCGCCGACCTGCTCCGCCGGATGGGCCGCCGCGCCGAGGCCGCCGACGCCTACCGCGAGGCCCTCGCCCTGGCCGGCCACGACACCGAACGCCGCTACCTGGCCCGCCGCCTCGCCGAACTCACCTGACCGGACTCGCCTGACCGGACTCAGCTCGCGGGCAACGGCCGGTCGGTCCAGGTGCTCACAGTGGCGAAGTCGGCTACCCGCAGCCCGCTCAAATCAGGCGGTGCGCGGCGGCGGGTCGGCGTCGCTGGAGTGGCCGGGGAAGACCTTGGCGCCCGGGTTGACGACCGCGACCGCGTTGTTCACCGCGGTCGCCGCCTCGCCGAAGCCGACAGAGATCAGCTTGACCTTGCCGTCGTAGTCGACGATGTCGCCGGCGGCGAACACCCGCGGCAGGTTGGTCCGCATCGCGCTGTCCACGCAGATGTGCCGCTTGCGCTGCTCCAGGCCCCAGCGGGTGAACGGGCCGAGGTCGGCGGTGAAGCCGAGGGCGGCGACGACGGCCTGCACGTCGAGCCGCTCCCGCTGCTGCGTCTGGTTGTTGAAGACCTCCACCGCGCCGATCCGGTCGGCGCCGTGGATCTTGGCGACCTCGTACGGCGTCAGCACCCGCACCGGCGAGGCCAGCACCCTGTCGACGGTGCCCTGGTGGGCGCGGAACGCCGGCCGGCGGTGGATGAGCGTCACCGACCGGCAGCGGGGGTGCAGGCTGTCCGCCCAGTCGAAGGCCGAGTCGCCGCCGCCGACGATCAGCACGTCGAGGCCCTCCAGCACGTCGAGCTTGGGCACGAAGTACATCAGCCCGCGGTCCTCGAAGGTCTGCGCGTCCGGCAGCGGCCGCGGTGTGAACGTTCCGATGCCGCCGGTGATGATCACGGCCTTCGCCCGTACGGTGGCGCCGCGGTGGCTGGTCACCTCGACGTGGTCCGCCGCGCTCTCGAGCTGCTCGGCGCGGTGCCCGAGCAGGTAGTCCGGCTCGGCGGAGGCGGCCTGGGCGACCAGCTCGTCGACGAAGTCCTGGCCCTTGACGGCGACGTACCCGGCCACGTCGTAGATGATCTTCTCCGGGTACAGCGCGGCGACCTGGCCGCCCAGCGCGGGGAGCGAGTCCATGACCGCCACCGACAGCCCGCGGAACCCGGCGTAGTAGGCGGCGTACAGGCCGGCCGGTCCCGCGCCGATGATCAGCATGTCGACGTCGTGCACTGCCGGATCGGTCATCGCCTGCCCTCCGCCGGGTTGGAACGCGCCTGCCACCACACTAGGCGAAACGCGTCCCACGCCCCGGGGACCGGCGTCAGTTCGGCCAGGGCACGCTGTCAGTCCGGTGAGTCCGCGCGGCGGGGCAGCGGGCGGAGCTGGTCGACGCAGTAGTAGGCGGCGATCAGGCCGTGCACGGCGAGGGTGGCGACGGCGTTGACGTAGGAGAGGCCGATGGTGGCGAGGTAGACGACGTTGCCGAGGCCGAACCGGCGCAGCGCGGCCCGGCTGGCTGCCCGGTCCAGGTGCCGGTGCAGCAGGCCGGCGTCGCGGGTGACGGTGAGCCACAGCCCGGCGTACGCCATTCCCATGGCCGTCATCGTGGCGCTGTAGACGGCGGCGGCGAGGTGGGCGTCGGAGCCGGCGGTGAGGTACTCGGCGAGCAGCCTGGTGGGGAACGGGATCGCCGACACGACCAGCAGCAGCGCGAGGTTGGCGAACAGCACCGGCCGGTCGACCAGCCTGACCCGGTGGAACATCGCGTGGTGGTTGACCCAGATGATCCCGATGACCATGAAGCTGACCAGGTAGGCGAGATACGACGGCCACTGGTGGCGCAGCGCGTGCGCGAGCTGGCCGGAGGGGGTGTGCTCGCGCGGCGGCACGGCCAGGTCCAGCACGAGCAGGGTGATGGCGATGGCGAAGACGCCGTCGCTGAACGCCTCCAGCCGGCGCGGCTCCATCATCCCGTTCGGCGGCGGCCCGCCGTCACGCTCGTCCATCGAAGCCTCTCAAGAGTCTTGTAACCATGTAATCATTGCCGTATGGCGGAGCCGAGACTCGTGGTGGCGCACCGGGAGCACCTGTGGTGGTTGCTCGCCGAGGCCGCCCAGCTGGAACACATGATCATGTGCCAGTACCTGTACGCCGAATTCAGTCTCAAGAACGGTCCCACGGACGGGCTGACGGCCGACCAGGCGGAGGCGGTGGAGCGCTGGCGCAAGGTGCTGCGCAGCATCGCCGTCGAGGAGATGCTGCACCTGGCGCTGGTCGCCAACCTCATGTCGGCGATCGGCGCGGCACCCCAGTTCGGGCGGCCCAACTTCCCGCAGCGGTCCGGGTACTTCCCCGCCGGCGTCCAGCTCGACCTGCTGCCCTTCGGCGAGCAGGCGCTGCGGCACTTCCTGTACCTGGAGCGGCCGGAGGGCATGGAACGCCAGGACGCCAGCGAGTTCGTGCCGGCGGTGCCGCCCCGCGACCCGGTGGCCGCCGACGAGCTGCTCCCCCGCGGCCAGGAGTTCGCCACCGTCGGGCACCTGTACCGGGGCATCGCGGCCGGGCTGCGCGGGCTGGTCGAGCGGTTCGGCGAGCGGGCCGTGTTCGTCGGCTCGCCCCGCGCGCAGGCCACGCCGGAGCAGTTCCACTGGCCGCAGCTGATCGCCGTCACCAGCCTGGACTCCGCGCTCGCGGCGGTCGAGGAGATCATCGAGCAGGGCGAGGGCGCGCGCGGCGACTGGCGGCAGGCCCACTACGGCCGGTTCCTCGGCATCTGGGACGAGTACCACCGGCTGCGCGAGGCCGACCCGGGGTTCGACCCGGCCCGCCCGGTGCTCCCGGCGTACACCCGGCAGCCCTTCGACCTGGCCACGCCGGTGCCCGTCGTCACCGACCCGCTCACCCACCAGGTCGCCGAGCTGGCCGGGGTGGCGTACGAGTGCGTGCTGCACGTGCTGCTGCGGTACTTCACCCACACCGACGAGACCGACGAGCAGCTCGGCACGCTCATCAAGACCGCGATCGGGCTGATGGGCGGCGCCCTGCGTCCCCTCGGCGCCGCACTCGCCACGCTGCCGGCAGGCCCGGAACACCCGGGCCGGACGGCCGGCTTCGCCTTCCAGATGTACTACACGATGGGCAACCTGGTGCCGTGGCGGGAGCCCGCCTGGACCCTGCTGCACGAGCGGGTGGCCCTGCTCGCCGACCACTGCGCCACGGTCGCGGCCGTGCCCGGCGCGCCGGACGCGGTCGCCCGGGTCCAGTCGGCGGCGGCCGGGTACGCCGAGGCGCTGGCCCGCCACCTCCCCGCCGACCTGCTCCCCGCCCCGCAGTCCTGACGTCACGATCAAGGCGTTGTGCCCGCGTTTTGCCATGAAAACGCGGGCACAACTCCTTGATCGTGACCAGGGGGGCCTGTTATTTGGTGGGGTGGGCGTGCAGCCGGGCCGCCTGGGTGGTCAGGTAGGTCCGCTCCGGCAGGCTGGTGGTACGGGCGGCCGCGGCCTTGTAGTGGTCCGCGGCGGCGGCGCTGTCGCCGGCCATCTCGTGCAGGTGCGCGCGGACCGCGTCCAGCCGGTAGTGGCCGGCCAGCCTGCTGTCCAGCGGCTCCAGCAGGGCCAGGCCGGCGGCGGGGCCGTGCACCATGGCGGCGGCGACGGCGCGGTTCAGGGTCACCATCGGGTTGCCGGTCATCCGTTCCAGCAGCCCGTACAGGGTGAGGATCTGCGCCCAGTCGGTGTACTCGACCCTGGCGGCCTGGTCGTGCAGTGCGGCGATGGCGGCCTGGAGCTGGTACTGGCCCAGCGAGCCGTGCGCGATGGCCGCGGTGACCAGCTCCGTCCCCTCGGCGATCAGCCGCCGGTCCCAGCGCGTCCGGTCCTGGTCGGCGAGCGGCACCAGCGTGCCGTCCGGTGTCGTGCGGGCGGGCCGCCGGGCGTCGGTGAGCAGCATCAGCGCGAGCAGGCCGGTCACCTCGCCGTCGTCGGGCAGCGCCCGGTGCACCATCCGGGTCAGCCGGATCGCCTCCGCCGACAGCTCGGTGCGCTGCAGGTCGGCGCCGACGCTGCTGGCGTACCCCTCATTGAAGATCAGGTACAGCACGTGCAGCACCGAGCGCAGCCGCGCCGTCCGCTCCGCGGGCTCCGGCATCCGGAACGGCGCCGCCGAGGTCCTGATCCGCTTCTTCGCCCTGCTGATCCGCTGCGCCATCGTCGCCTCGGGCACCAGGAACGCGTTGGCGATCTCCGCCGTGGTCAGGCCGCCGACCGCCCGCAGGGTCAGCGCGATCGCCGAGGCGGACGTCAGTTCGGGATGGCAGCACAGGAACAGCAGCGCGAGCGAGTCGTCCCGGCCGCTGACCTCCGCGCCGGGCGCATCCCTGGCGGCGACGGCCTCCTCCCGGCGGCGCCGGGCCTGCTCGCTGCGCACCTGGTCGGTGAGCTTGCGGGCGGCGGTCTGGATCAGCCAGCCGCGCGGGTTGTCCGGCAGCCCGTCGGCCGGCCAGTGCAGCGCCGCCGACAGCAGCGCCTCCTGTACCGCGTCCTCGCAGCTGTCGAAGTCCCCGTACCGGCGTACCAGCACGCCGAGGACCTGCGGCGCCAGCTCGCGCAGCAGGTCCTCGTGGCGGGATGTGCCGGTCACAGTTCGGCGCCGGGCAGGGTGCCCATCACCTGCCGGACCTCGATCCGCTGCCGCATCGGCACGCCGCCGGGCCCCGGCGCCGCCGACACCCGCGCGGCGATCTCCACGGCCCGCTCGGTCGAGTCCACGTCGACCAGCTGGTACCCGGCCAGCAGCTCCTTGACCTCGGGGAACGGCCCGTCCGTCACCACCGGGTCGGCCGACCCGTCCGAGGTCACGATCTTGGCCAGCTCCGGCCCGGTCAGCGCCAGGCCCTCCACCAGCTCGCCGTTCCCGGCCAGCTCCCGGTTCAGCGCCGCGAGGAAGTCCAGGTGCCGCCGCACCTCCTCCGGCGTCCACTCGGTCATCGGCGCCACGTCCAGGTCGGCGTCGTACTTGGTCAACAGCAGGAACTTCGTCACACCGGCTCCTCACTCCTCGGCACGCCCATCGTGGCGTACTCGGGAGGAGGACGGACCCGCCGGTGGGTTCTCGACATCGCCAAGGGATGTTGCCTAAGTCACCCCACGGGGAGGTTGTGGCGGCTAGCGTCGATGGTACGGGCAGACCTCGAAGGGAGGCCCCATGACGGGTTCGACGATGCGGAAAGTCGCTGACTGCCGCGAGATGCCCAGCGAGAGCGGGTGCACCCTGACCATCTCGGGTCAGGAGGAAGAAGTGGTGAGGGCGGCAGCCGAGCACGCCGCCTCGGTACACGGCCACGACGACAGCCCGCAGCTGCGGGAGGAGATCAGGTCGATGCTCAAGGACGAGGCGACCGCCACCGCGTCCTGACCGGGTACGGGGCCCTACCCTGTGTCGGGGAGGGCCCCACCATGACGCTGCACCCCACAACCCCACGCCTGACGCTCACCACCATCAACATCAGCGCGTCCGACCCTGGCGGCCTCGCCCGCTTCTACCGCGACCTGCTGGGCTGGTCGATCGCGGCCGAGGAGCCGAACTGGGTGCTGCTGCGCGACCCGGCCGGCGGGGTCGGCATCTCGGTGCAGTCCGAGGCCTTCTACACCCGGCCGGTCTGGCCGGCCGGGCCGGCCGACCAGCAGATGATGATGCACCTGGAGATCCGGGTCGACGACCTCGACGCCGCCGGCGAGCACGCCCGCGCCTGCGGCGCCACGCTGGCCGGCTTCCAGCCCCAGGAGGACGTCCGCGTCTACCTCGACCCGGCCGGCCACCCGTTCTGCCTCTGGCTCGGCTGACTCCCGAGTCCGCTTTCCCGCGCCACCCTGGTGGCGCGGAAAAGCGGACCGGGGCTGGTCAGCGGGGTGGGCGGAGCTTGTCGGGCGCGGCGATCACGTCGATCTCCACGATCCGGCCGTCCCGGATCGTGAACCCGATGACCGCCCTGGCCGCGCCGGGCCGGCCGACCACCAGGCCGGCGCCGCCGTTGACCACCACCGGCCGCGCCTCGCGCAGGAAGGCCTTGGCGGCCACCTGCGCCTGCCCGGCCACGGCGGCCGCGCCCTCGGGCGCCGCGCCGAACGGCAGCACCCCGCCGGTGTCCCCGTGCACCACCACGTCCGGGTCGAGCACGGCCATCAGCCCGTCGAAGTCGCCGGCCCTGGCCGCGGCGAGGAACGCGTCCACCACCCGCCGCTGCGCCCGCAGGTCCGGCGGCACCAGCTCGGCGCTCCCCCGGACCCGCCGCCGGCCCCGGCTGGCGAGCTGCCGGGCCGCCGCCGGCGTCCGGTCGATGATCTGCGCGATCTGGTCGAACCCCACGTCGAAGACGTCGTGCAGGATGAACGCCAGCCGTTCCGGCGGGCTGAGCGTCTCCAGTACCACCAGCAACGCCAGCCCCACCGAGTCGGCCAGCTCGGCCTGGAGCGCGGCGTCGCCGTCCGGGTACTCCTCGATCACCGGCTCGGGCAGCCAGGTGCCCAGGTAGGTCACCTTGCGGGCCTGGCGGGCCCGCAGCATGTCCAGGCAGATCCGGCTGACCACGGTGACCAGCCAGGCCCGCAGGTCCCTGATCGCCGCCTCGTCGCTGCCGGCCAGCCGGATCCACGCCTCCTGGACGGCGTCGTCGGCCTCGCTGAGCGAGCCGAGCATCCGGTACGCCGCCGCCCGCATGTCCGGCCGGTGCCGCTCGAACTCCAGCGCCAGCGCGTCGCCGCCGCTCACCGGACCCGCACCGCCTCCGGCGCCGCCACCGGGACCGGCGCGGCCGGCGGGGCGGACGGCGGCACCCGCAGCAGCCGGCCGGCCCACCGCGGCAGCCACCAGTTCCAGCGCCCGAGCAGCGACACCAGGGCAGGCAGCAGCAACATGCGTACCACTGTCGCATCCAGCAGGATGCCGAAGCCGAGCGCCGTCGCGAACAGCTTGATGTCGGTCTGCGGCCCGCTGGCCAGCGACAGGAAGGCCAGGAACAGGATCAGCGCGGCCGAGGTGACGAGCCGGCCGGTCCGCCCGAGGCTGGCGACCACCGCGCGGTCGGTCGACCCTGTCGCGTCGTACTCCTCGCGCATCCTGGACAGGATGAACACCTCGTAGTCCATGGACAGCCCGTACAGGAACGCGAACACCATGCTCGGCAGCCAGAACGTGATCGCGCCGGTGGAGTGGACGTCGAACAGCGCCTTCGAGCCGTGCCCGTACTGCCAGAACAGCACCACGCCGCCGAACGTGCCCGCCACCGACAGCAGGTTGAGCAGGACCGCCTTCAGCGGCAGCAGCAGCGAGCGGAACGCGCGGGCCAGCATCACGTAGGTCGCGACGACGATCACGGCGAGCGCGTACGGGAACGTGCCGTACACCCCGTGCAGGTAGTCGAGCTGGGTGGCGCCGATCCCGGTCACCCCCACCGCGCCGGGCCGGTCCTCGATCTCCCGCTTGACCGCCCTGACCACGCCGACGCTGCTGCTGTTGGAGGTGGCGTGGCGCGGGACCGCGACCAGGTCGGCCATGCCGTCGCGGTGGCCGACCGGGCCGGTCGGCGCCAGCACGGTCCGCACGCCGGCCGTCCGCCGCACCGCCGTCGCGACCGTGCCCGCGTCGCCGGCGCGGGTGAGCACCTCCATCGGGGTCAGCGCCCCGTCCGGCGTGCCGCCGTCCCGCAGCGCGTGCCAGGCCTCGTACGCGGGGCCGCTGTGCGCCAGCGAGTCGGGCTCCGCGGTACCGATCTTGATGTGGAAGAACGGGACGGCGAGCAGCCCGAGGATCACCGTGGCCAGGCCGGCCGCCAGCCAGCGCCGCCGGACCACCACCACGGCCCACGCGGTCCAGAACCGGCTCTCCGGCCGGGCCGGCCGCCGCCGCGGCCACTCCGCCCGCGGCCCGACCGCGCTCAGCAGCACCGGCAGCAGCGTGGTGACGACGGCGACGCTGACCAGCGGGATGAGCATGCCGCCGTACCCGACCGAGCGCAGGAACGGCACCGGGATCACCACCAGCGCGACCAGGCCGACCGCGACGGTGAGGCCGCTGAAGACGACGGCCGTGCCGGCGCTGCGGGCGGCGGCGACGATCGCCTCGTCGTTGTCCAGCCCGCGTTCGCGCTCCTCCCGCCAGCGGGTGACCAGCAGCAGCGAGTAGTCGATGGCCACACCCAGGCCGATGAGCGCGACCAGGAACTCCACCACGAACGACACGTCGGCGAAGCTGGTCAGCCCGAGCAGGATCAGGAACGTCGACAGGATCGACACCCCGGCGACCACCAGCGGCACCAGCGCCAGCAGCGAGCCGAAGACGAGCGCCAGCACCACCAGCGCGCCGAGCGCGCCGAACAGCGTCTCGACCAGCACGCCCGGGCCCTTGCTGGCGCCGTTGGTGCTGAGGACGTCCAGGCCGGTCAGCCTGGCCTGCGCGCCGGGCGGCGCGTGCGCGGCGAGCGCGGCGGTCAGCGCGCTGTTGGTCGGCGAGGACATCCCGGTCATCGGCGGGACGAACGCGTACGCGAACTCGGCGCGGCCGTCCCGGGTGCGGAACACCGGATCCCGGGTCTGCGCGTACCCGATGACCCGGACCTGCGGCACGGCCTTCGCCACGGCGGCGAAGGTGGCCTCCGCGGCGGCCGGGTCGACCCGGCCGCCGCGCGGGGCGCTGACCACCATCAGGTCGGGGGCTGCCTGGCCGGTGGTGTGCCAGATCCGCTGGATCTTGGCGGAGGTGTCGGTGCCGGGCTGTCCGGGCAGCGAGAAGTCGTAGGAGAAGCGGTTGTTCACCGTCTGGGCGGACACCCCGCCCGCGACCATCGCCGCGAGCCAGAGCAGCACGACCCAGCGCCGGTGCCGGAGTGCGAAGCGGGTCAGTCTCGTCATGCCAGCACGACGGATCCGGTCCCGAAAGTGTGACCTGCCGCCGGCCGGACCCGCCCTTTCGTACTGTTACCTGCCCCAATGTCCGGGCCGGTCGAGGGCCGCGGGCAGCGTGGTGGCACGGTCGCCGCGGGCCGCGTTCACCTGGAACTGGGTGAGGAACAGGCTGCCGCCGAGGTCGGCGCCGCGCACGTCGGCGGCCCGCAGGTCGGCCCCGATCAGGTCGGCCAGCCGCAGGTCGGCGCCGCGCAGGTCGGCCCCGATCAGGCACGCGCCGCGCAGGTCGGCGCCGACCAGGTCGGTCCCGCGCAGGTCCGTCCCGACCAGGTCGGCGCCCCGCAGCTCGGCGCCGGGCACGCCGGCCCGCACCAGTTCGCTCACCCGGGACAGCAGGGCGGCGATCCCGCGCTGGTGCGCGTGCACGTCGAGCTGGACCAGGGCGTACGGGTCCTGGCCGGCGAGCCCCTCGGTGACGGCCAGCGCGTCCCGCAGCTCGCCGTCCAGCGGCGGCGTCGGTTCCCAGGTCAGCGCCTCGGTGAGGTACCAGAGCAGCTCGTGCAGGTTCCGCATCGCGCCGAAGACCGCGAACATCAGCTCGGGGTACTTCCGCCCGGCCGGCGTGTCCGGCGCCTGCCGCCAGTTCCGGCCGCCGAACGTGACCTGCGCCACCCGCTGGCCCGCGCCGAAGCAGTCGTACACCGCGCAGCCGGGGAAGCCGGCCGGTCGCAGCCGGTCGTGGATCCCGCAGCGGAAGTCGTCGCGCAGGTGGCGGCACGGTGTCCCGGCCGGCTTGTCGATCGCGAAGTCCGCCGACGCGGAGAACGCCGGCACGACGCAGCACAGCCCGAAGCAGTTCGCGCAGTCGGCCCGGAGTTCGTGCGATGTCACGCTCCGTACGATATCCGCTGGTGGCGCGGGCGCCGGCCGGGTGCCGGTACGGTCGTACGCCATGACCGCCGACCGCCCACTCGTCGTGCTGCACCCGGCGCCCGCCCGCACCGACCGGATCTTCGCCCCGGACGTGCTGGCCACACTCCTGGAGCGGTTCACCGTCGTCGACCTGTCGTACCGGCCGGACGCGGAGGAGTGGCTGGACGAGCTGCTGCCGTCGGCGTTCGCCGTGGTCGGCCAGCCCGACCTCCCCCGTGACCGGCTGGACCGGGCGCCGGGGCTGCGCGCGCTGCTCAACGTGGAGGGCAACTTCTTCCGCAACGTCGACTACGCGGCCTGCTTCGAGCGCGGCATCCACGTGCTCGGCTGCGGCCCCGCGTACGCGCAGGCGGTGGCGGAGTACGCGCTCGGGCTGGCCTTGGACCTGGCGCGCGGGATCAGCCGCGAGGACAGGGCGTTCCGGGCCGGGCGGGAGCGTTACGTGGCCGACGGCAACGCCGACGCGATCCTGCTGCGGAACGCCGACGTGGGGATGATCGGGTTCGGCAACCTGGGCAGGGCGCTGCGCCCGCTGCTGGCGCCCTTCCAGGCCACGGTCCGCGGGTACGACCCGTGGCTGCCGCCCGGCGCGCTGCGCGAGCATGCCGTGCTGCCGGCCGGCCTGGAGGAGACGCTCACCCGCAGCCGGTTCGTGTTCGTGCTGGCCACCGTGACCGCGGAGAGCGAGCACCTGCTCAACGCGGAGCGGCTCGACCTGATGCCGGCCGGGGCGCGGCTGGTGCTGATCAGCAGGGCCCCGGTGGTGGACTTCGACGCGCTGCTGGCCAGGGTCGCCGCCGGCCGGCTGCTGGCGGCCGTCGACGTCTGGCCCGAGGAGCCGGTGCCGGCCGACCACCCGGCGCGCACGCTCGACGGCCTGGTGCTGTCCGCGCACCGCGCCGGCGGCATTCCGGCCGCGTTCTTCGAGGTCGGTGAGATGGTGCTGGAGGACCTGACGCTGATCGCCGCCGGCCTGCCGCCGGCCCGGATGCAGGTGGCGGCCCGCGAGCTGGTCAGCCGCTACCGCAACCGTCCGGTCAGCGGGGACTGATCCCGATGGTCCGCATCACGGTGTCGAAAGTGGACGACTGGAGGCCCGGATCGGTGTCGTCCACCACGCCGTAGACCCAGTCGTACTGCTCGCCGCCGGCGGCCCTGGTGCCGCTGTCGATCGCCAGCAGCCACGCGGTGGCCGGTGGGGTGTCCGGGTCGGCGGGCGCCAGCTTCCACCGCACCTGCCACGCCGGGTGGCCGGCCACCGTGGCCGCCGCCGACACCAGCCGGGTCTCGGTCCGCAGCTTGCCGACGTACTCCGGGTGCAGCTCGTCGCCCTCCCGCTGGGCGACGGTCCGCGCGTCGGCGCCGGTCACCGGCCCGCCGGACGCGAGTACCCCGTGGTAGCACTCCCGGTACTCGCAGGCCCAACGACCGGCCGCCAGCGCGGCGTTGTGCGGTCCCGACAGCGACTCGTCCCGCCAGCGCGGGTCCGGGTCCGGGAACGACACCCCGGTCACCACGTCACGCAACCCGATCGGACTGGGCGGCGGAGCGGTCGACCCGACGGCCACGCCCGGCCCGGCCTTCGGGTCCGACATCGCCTCCGGCGAGGAGTCGGTACGGGCCCTGAGCAGCAACCAGCCACTCAGCAGCACCACGCCGGCCACTGTGCCGGCCGTGACAGCCACCACAAGGGTCGACCACGACAGCTCGCGCTCCACCACCGAACCGTAGGCGCTCCAACCCCCGGTTCACCAGATCACGCCTGTCGGCCACCCGACACCGCGCGGTGGCGGCCCGGGGTGGTGCCGATGACGTCGGTGAAGGCCGCGATGAAGTGGCTGGGGTTGGACCATCCGCAGGCGTGGGCGACGTGGGTGGTGTCGTGGCCGTCGGCGAGCAGGACGAGCGCGTGACCGATGCGCAGTTGGGTGCGCCACTGGTAGAAGGTCATGCCGAGTTCGTCGTGGAACAGGCGGCTGAGCGTGCGGCCGCTGGCTCCGATCGTCCGCCCGAGTTCGGCCAGCGCGGTGTTGTCGGCGGGCCGCTCGTGCAGCATCCGGGTGACGGCCCGCAACCGGTCGTCGCGTGGTTCCGGCAGTTGCAGTGGCTGCTCGGGTGCTTCGCGGAGCTCGTCGACGAGGACCCGGCGGAGGCGGGCCTGGGCGGCGCGGTCCCGGCCGCCCGCGGCGCGGTCGTCGTCGCGCGGGCCGGTGAGGGTGAGCAGGACCTCGCGGGCGAGGTCGGACACCAGGAACACGGCGGGATGGTCCGGCGCCAGCCGGGCCAGGGATGCCGGCAGGAAGACGATCCGCATGTCGGTGTCGCTGTGGGCGCGGTGCTGGTGCGTGAACCCGGCGGGCACCCAGGCGACCCGGTTGGCCGGAACGATCGACGTGCCGCGTTCCGTGTGCACCGACAGGACGCCGCGGGCCGCGTACACCAGCTGTCCCCGTGGATGGGAATGCACCGAGCTGGCTCCGCCCGACGGCCACAGGTGTGCCCCTCCGGACGGCCACAGGCGCGACGTCGGACCGGATCGGGGAGGTTGGCGGCCAACCGGCATAAGTTGGCATTCTACCGGTAGCCGGCCAGGCGGCCCCGGGGCGACAGTGGGCGCATGGGTACGACGACGATGCGAGCCGCGGTCTGTGTCCGGCCGGGCGGCCCGGAGGTGCTGGAGATCCGTGAGCTGCCGGTACCGGCGGTCCGGGAGGGCTGGAGCCTGGTCCGGGTGAAGGGCGCGGGTCTGAACCGGTCGGAGCTGAGGACCCGCCAGGGACACTCGCCGAACGTGACGTTCCCGCGTGTGCTCGGGATCGAATGTGTGGGAATCGTGGCGGCCTCGACCGATCCCCGGTTGCCGGAGGGGACGACCGTCGCGGCGGTGATGGGCGAGATGGGCCGGGAGTTCGACGGCGGCTACGCGGAGTACGCGCTGTTGCCGAACCCGCTGCTGATGCCGATCACCACCACGCTGCCCTGGGACGTCCTGGCCGCGCTGCCCGAGACGTACCTGACCGCGCAGGGCTCGCTGGACGCGTTGGGGGTCGTGCCGGGCGGCCAGGGGCGGCTGCTGATCCGTGGCGGGACCTCGTCGGTGGGGATGGCGGCCGCGTCGATCGCGTCCGGCAATGGTGTCGAGGTCGCGGCCACGACCCGGCGGCCCGACAAGATCGACGCGTTGACCGCGGCCGGCGCCGACCACGTGCTCGTCGACTCCGGTGGATCGCTGACACCCAGCGTGCGGTCGATCTGGCCGGAGGGTCCGGACCTCGTTCTGGATCTCGTCGGGGCGAGCACGGCGGTGGACTCGCTGCGCCTGGTCCGTCGCGGCGGGACGGTGTGCGTCACGGGCTCGCTCAGCGGATGGCTGATCCCGGAGTTCCAGCCGGTGGCGATGATCCCGTCCGGCACCAGGCTCACGGCCTTCCACAGCGACGACCTCAAGGGCGGCGCGGGCGCGACCGTGTTGCGGCGGATCGTCCGGCAGGTCGAGGCCGGCGCCTGCCGACCCCACCTCGACCGCGTCTTCGACCTGGACGACATCGTCGCGGCCCACCGTCACATGGAGGACAACCAGGCCACCGGGAAGGTCGTCGTGCTGCCTAGCCGCTGACTTCGGACGTCCAGTAGTCGGTGCCCGGCAGCGCTCCCCACGGATTGCTCGCCAGGGTGCGGTCGGTGACGTAGACGTGGCCGGCGTTGCGTCGGCGGCTCAGCGCCAGCGTGTCCGCCAGCCCGGCCAGGTCGGGCACGTCGTAGACCAGGTGCCACAGCCGGGCCCGGTCGACGTGGCGCTGCCAGGCCGGCGGCTGCCAGTCCCGGTAGGCGGCGCCGTCCCCCTCGAAGGTGACCAGGATGTCGGCCGCCGCCAGGTACGCCCGGTCCGGGGCCTGACCCGGATTGTCCACCGTCAGCACATGCCGGCCGTGCCGCCTGGCCTCGCCGCCGATCTGCCGGTACCAGCGCACGTACTGGTCGCCGGGTCCGGTCGCGGCCAGCGTGGCGTCGAAGAACACCCCGGCCAGGCCGGACCGGCCGTAGTAGGCGTACCAGGTGTCGACGTCCGCGGAGATCTGGGCGGCCCACGCGTCGTGGTCGGTCGCGCCACCCCTCGTCGCCCGGCCGGTGGTGCCGAAGTACCCGGTGTCGACGTATCCGAGCACCCGGATGCCGGCCCGGCTCGCGGTCGCGACGGCCGACGCGTACGCCGGGTCGTACTGGCCGGGCCCGCTGGCGGCGTTGGCGACCGCGATGCCCACCGACGGTCGCGCGCCGGCCAGCCGCGCCCAGTCCTCGCCCGGCGCGAAGTAGGCCGGCACCGCGAGCCGCTGCGGCTTCGCCGCCGGGCAGGCGACCGCGTCCCCCATCCCGCCGCCGAGCGCCAGGATCGCCACGGTCACCACCAGAAGCCGGCAAGTCACCATACGGACATTGTGACCGAACTTCGCATCTCAGCCGGCCGGTCCGAACTGTCGGATTCAGGCCTCGTCGAGGAATTCCTTGGCGAGGCGCTTCGGGGCGCGCAGCAGCCAGGCCTCGACCAGCAGCTCCTCGAGCTCGGGTACGGCGATCTCGTCCAGCCGGACCAGGATCGCCGGGTACCCGTTGAAGTGCGGAATGGTGAAGTACACCGCCGGATCGTCGGCCACCAGCGCGTCCTTGACACCCACATCCGACACGCGGGCGGCCAGGATCGGGCCGGCCGGCGCGGCGTCCCCCAGCGCCGCCAGATCGCCGGGCCGCAGCGGCCGCTCCCAGGCGTAGAGCTTGTCCCTGACCCGCCAACCGGGTGTGCCCCCGTGACCGGACCGGCCCTCCGTGGTCTCCGGCAGCGCCATCGCGATCCGGCGCACGTCGTCCCAGCTCGCCATCCCGACACTCTAGGCCTCGCGCGCCGCCCGCCGTACCGTCCTGGCCAGCGGCACCGCGGCGACCAGGGCGGCCGCCGCCAGCCCGGCCAACCAGTAGCCGGTGGTGGACAGCGCCGTCGCCGAGGCACGCGGCTGGCCGGCGGCCGGCCCGCGCAGCGACAGGAACACCGTGCCGAACACGGCGATCCCGATCACCTGCCCGAGCTGGATCGTCGTGGTGAGTACCCCGCTCGCGTCGGCGGCCCGCCGCACCGGCACGTGTACCAGCGACTGGGTGAGCAGCGGGCTGCCGGACAGGCCGAGGCCCGCGCCGACCAGCGCCAACCCGGTCCACATCCCCGGGCCGCCGTGCGCGCCGCCGCGCAGCGACACCGACACGGTCACGTACGCGACGGCGCACAGCGCGAGCCCCACCGGGACGACCGCGTGGTGGATGCGCGCCGGCAGCGCCCGCCAGCAGAAGCCGACCAGCCCGAACACCGTCGCCATCGGCAGGTACACCAGCCCGGCCCGCAGCGCGCTGTCGCCCAGGCCAGCCTGGAGATGCAGCGTGAGGACGAACAGCAACCCGCCGTACGTCACCTGACCGCACGCCAGGGTCGTCAGTCCGGTGGCGAGGCCGGGCGCGCGCAGCACCTCCAGGTTGAGCAGCGGGTCCCCGCCGCGCGCCGCCACCCACCGTTCCACCCGCACGAACACCCCGGCCAGCGCGAGCCCGGCGGCCACGCACGCGTACGTCCACACCGGCCACCCCACCTCGTGCCCGACGACCAGCGGCAGTACCACCAGGAACACCGCCGAGCTGGCGATCGCCAGCCCGGCCAGGTCCAGCCGCCGGCTGCCGACCGGCCGGTCCGCCGGCACCAGCCACGGCACCAGCGCCACCAGCAGCAGCCCGGCCGGCACGTTCACGAAGAAGATCGGCCACCAGCCCCACCCGAACAGGTCCGCGTTCACGAGAATGCCGCCGACCACCAGGCCGGCGACCGCCCCGCCGGACAGCACCATCGCGTACGCCGACAGCGCCTTGGCCCGCGCCTTTCCGGTGAAGTTCCGCTGGATCACGCTCATGATCTGCGGCACCATGACCGCCGCGCCGGCGCCCTGGACGAACCGGCAGCCGACCAGCGCCAGGCTGTCCGGGGCCAGCCCGCAGGCCAGCGACGCCACCGTGAACGTGCCGACGCCCACCAGGTACATCCGCCGGCGGCCGTACAGGTCGCCGAGCCGCGCGCCGGTGATCAGCAGCATCGCGTACGCCACCGTGTACCCGCCGACGACCAGTTGCAACGACGCGCCGGACGCCCGCAGGTCGGTGCCGATCACCGGCATGGCCACGTTCACGACCAGCACGTCCAGGATTGCCATGAACTGGCCGAGCAGCAGCACGGTCAGCATCAGCCAGCGCCGGCCGCCGCGCTCCCCTGGCCCGGACGCGGGGCCGGGCGCGGGCGCGGCCACCGGCCGGCCGGCAAGGGTTGACGAGGTCATCTCGCCCTCCATCCGTCTCGCGGGTTCGTCTCACCCAGGCGACGGACGGGCGGCGGCCAGGGGGACAGCCGCCGGCGGACCAGATTTCAGAGCTCGGCGAGCCGCCGCCGCAGGAACCGCCGCTCCGGTTCGGTGCGTGCCAGCTCCAGCGCCCGCTCGTAGGCGGCCCGCGCCTCCGCCGGCCGGCCGAGCCGGCGCAGCAGCTCCGCGCGGGTCGAGTGCAGGTACTGGTAGTCGGCCAGCGCCAGCCCGTCCACGATCGCCAGCGCCTCCGCCGGCGCGCCGGCCTCGGCCACCGCCACGGCCCGGTTCAGCTCGACCACCGGCGAGCCGGTGAGCCGGGCGAGTTCCGCGTACAGCGCCGCGACCTGCGGCCAGTCGATCGGATCCGCCGCCTGGAGGGACGCGATCGCCGCCTGGAGCACGTACGGCCCGCGCCCGCCCCTGGCCAGCGCCCAGTCCAGCACCTCCCGGCCCTCGGCCAGCAGCGCCGCGTCCCACCGCGACCGGTCCTGGTCGGCGAGCAGCACGAGATCGTCCCCCACTCCGCTGAAGCGGGCCGCCCGCCGGGCCTCGTGGCACAGCATCAGCGCCAGCAACCCCGCCACCTCGGGCTCGTCCGGCATCAGGCCGGCCAGCACCCGCTCCAGCCGGATCGCCTCACCCGCCAGATCGGCCCGGCTCGTGCCGTACCCCTCGTTGAAGATCAGGTAGATCACCGCCAGCACGGCGGCCAGCCGGTCCGGCAGCAGGTGGTCCGGCGGTACCCGGAACGGGATGACCGCCGTCTTGATTTTCACCTTCGCCCTGCTCAACCGCCGTTTCATCGTCTCCGGCGAGACGAGGAACGCGCGGGCGATCTCCTCCGTGCTCAGCCCGCCGACGGCCCGCAGGACCAGCGCCACCTGCGCCTCGGTGGCCAGCGCGGGGTGGCAGCAGGTGAAGATCAGTTCCAGCCGCTCGTCGGGGATCGCCGCCGTGTCCGACAGCACACGAGCCTCCCATTCCGGCTCGACCGCCTCCGGCTCCGCCAGCAGCCGCGACTTGGCGGCGAAGGCGCGCTCGCGGCGCAGGCGATCGATCGCCTTGTTGCGGGCGGTGGTGGTGAGCCAGGCGCCCGGATTGTCCGGAGTACCGTCCCGCGGCCAGCGCTCGGCCGCGACCGCGAACGCCTCCTGGACGGCCTCCTCGGCGAGGTCGAAGTCGCCGAGGAAGCCGATCAGGGAGGCCAGCACCCGGCCCCACTCGTCCCGGAAGACCTGCTCGATCACTTCTGGTCGAACACCGGGACCGGCAGCGGCACCAGCGGCCGGATCTCGATCGACCCACCCATCCGGGCGGCCGGCAGCCTCGCCGCGACCTCGATCGCGGCGTCGATGCCCTCGGAGTCGTCGGCCTCGAACAGGTAGAAACCGGCGAACACCTCCTTGGTGTCCGCGAACGGCCCGTCGGTGACCAGCGTCTCGCCGTTCTGGACCCGCACCGTGGTGGCGGTCTCCACCGGCTGCAACCCCGCGCCGCCGACGAGCCGCGGGTCCTGCCCCCGGATCGTCAGGTACTCGCCGCGGATCGCCAGCGCCTCCTCCTCGCTGTAGCCCTCGTAGGCGTCCGGCCGCTCGTAGATCAGCACCGCGTACTGCATGCGTGGCTCCCTCGGTTACTCGCTCTGAAATCGTGCCTTCCCCGGTCCGACGAGCGGGAAGACCGGATGGGGACACGCGCTCGGCCACTGTTTCCGGTAACAATGTGCCTCATGCGACTCCCGGTCATGCCCCCGGTCGCGCCGATGCTGGCCAAGCCGGTCAAGCAACTGCCCACCGGCGCGATGAGCTTCGAACCGAAATGGGACGGTTTCCGGTCGATCATCTTCCGCGACGGCGACGAGGTGGAGGTCGGCAGCCGCAACGAGAAACCGATGACCCGCTACTTCCCGGAGCTGGTCGAGGCGGTACGGACCCACCTCCCGCCCCGCTGCGTGATCGACGGCGAGATCATCCTGATCGCCGCCTCCGGCGACCGGCTCGACTTCGAAGCCCTCCAGCAGCGCATCCACCCCGCCGCCAGCCGCGTCAAACTCCTGTCCGAGACCACACCGGTCAGGTTCGTGGCCTTCGACCTGCTCGCCCTCGACGACACCGACCACACCGGCCGGCCGTTCGCCGAGCGCCGCGCCGCCCTCGCCGAGGCCCTCGCCGACACCGGGCCGCCCATCCACCTCACCCCGGCCACCACCGACCGGGACACCGCCCAGCGCTGGTTCACCCAGTTCGAGGGCGCCGGCCTGGACGGGGTGATCGCCAAGCCGCTGGACGGGCTGTACGAACCGGACAAGCGGACCATGTTCAAGGTCAAGCACGAACGCACCGCCGACTGCGTGGTCGCCGGGTACCGGCTGCACAAGAGCGGCCCGGACCGGATCGGCTCGCTCCTGCTCGGCCTGTACAACTCCGAGGGCGTGCTGGCCAGCGTCGGCGTCATCGGCGCGTTCCCGCTCGAACGCCGCAAGGAACTCTTCGAAGAGCTCCAGCCGCTGGTCACCACCTTCGACAACCACCCGTGGGACTGGGCCCGCCAGCTGGAGGGCAACCGCACCCCGCGCAACTCCGAGGGCAGCCGCTGGGCCGCCGGCAAGGACCTGTCCTTCATCCCGCTCCGCCCGGAGCGGGTGGTCGAGGTCCGCTACGACCACATGGAGGGCGTCCGCTTCCGGCACACCGCCCAGTTCGTCCGCTGGCGCCCCGACCGCGACCCCACCTCCTGCGACTACAGCCAGCTGGAGGAGCCCGTCAACTTCGACCTCGCCGACGTCCTCAGCGCCGGCATCACCCGCTGAGCAGGTCCTGGGACCGGCGGAGCGCCGGCTGCAGCAGGCCGTCCTGGTTCATCAGGATGACGACGGAGTAGCCCTTCCCGAGGTAGATGTCGAGCTCGCCCTCGTACCCCGGGTTGCCGCCGTTGTGGCCGACGATCCGGACGCCGTTCAGCCGCTGGTCGCCGAAGCCGTAGCCGTACCGGTCCTCGCCGGGCCCCGGCCGGCCGGTGGCCACCCTGCCGGTCACGACCGTGTCGGTGAGCGCCGGGCTGAGCAGCCGGTGCCGGGTGAGCGCCCGCGCGAACCGGTACATGTCGACGACCGTCGAGTACGCGCCGCCGGACGGGTTGCCGATCTGGAGATCCTCGCTGGTGTCGGCGCCGGTCGCCCCGTTGTACCCGTGCGCCATGCCGGGCACGTCGGCGGCCCGGTACACGCGGATCGCGGTGTCCACCATCCCGGCCGGCCGGAACACGTGGTCCCGCACGTAGTCGGGGTAACGCCGGCCGGTGACGCGCTCGATGATCCCGCCCAGCACGATGAAGCCGGAGTTGCTGTAGCCGAACCGGGTGCCCGGCTCGAACAGGAGCGGTTCGGCGGCGATCCGCCGCAACTGCTCGGCGAGCGTGACCGGCGGGGGCGGCCCGTCCGGGGTACGCCGCAGCACGTCGCCCATGCCGGCGGTGTGGGTGAGCAACTGGTCCACGGTGATCCGGTCGGCGATCTCCGGCGGGAACCCGGGCAGGTGCGCGCCGACGGTGTCGGTGAACGCCAGCCGGCCCCGGCCGACGAGCTGGGCGACGGCCACGCCGGTGAACATCTTGCCCATCGAGGCGACGCAGAATCTGGTGCGTGCCGTGTTGGCGACCTGGCGCGCCCGGTCCGCCAGCCCGTACCCCCGCCGCAGCAGCACGCGCTCCCCCCTCGCGACGAGTACCGACCCGGCGAACCCGCCCGCGCCGGCCTGCCCGCGCAACCACGCGTCATAGTCGCGCCATTCCCCGTCGCCATTGCCCGCGGATTGCGCGGCAGCGGCCCTGCCACATACGGCGCCGACCGCCGGCGCCAGCAGCATTCCGCCGAGTAGTGTCCTGCGCTTGATCGTCATGGAAAGGACCGTAGGTTAGGGTGGCGAATGCCCTCAACTGATCCACCGACCAGTTGACAGAACCCCGGAGGACGGCCAGATGGCCCTGCGCCTCAACTTCCAGCATCATGCCCCTGACCTGGTCACCTTCGGCTTCTCACCGGCCCACGAGGCGCTGCGCAGCCTGCACGTGCTGAGCGATGTGAAACACCATCCGCTGCACATTTCCTGGGCCCTGCGCACCCGGTCGCGATTGTCGTCGGAACTGCGCGACGGCATCGAGCGGTTCGCCTTCTGGTACCGCGACAGACCGCTCGTGTTCCGCGACATCTGGTCCCAGTCGGGCGCATGGTCATGGGACGCGGAATTGTCCGCCCTACGCACGGCGCCCGTCCACCAATTCGCCGAACAGTTGATTCACGGCGCGCTGGTGACCCGGGGACTCGGCCACCGTGTCCCGCTGACGGCGTTCCGTCGCGACGCGGACCTCCAGCGGACCGCCCTGGACCGGGTCGAGGCCCGCCATCCCGCCTCGCTCCCCGCCCTCCGCGACCTGATCGCCGACCCCGAGCGCTGCCGTACGCGCTTCGCCGACTTCCTCGCCGCGTACTGGCAGGCCTGCCTCGCCCCCGAGTGGCCGGACCTGGAGGCCCGGCTGCGGGACGACATCTCCCGCCGCGGCCGCGCGCTGTCCCGGCGCGGCCTGCCGCACATGTTGGCCGAGTTGTCGCCACACGTCCACCCCGACCCGGAGACCGGCACCGTGACGCTCCGGCCACCGGACCGGCGCGCCGGCACCGACCCGCTCACCGTCACCCTCGCCGCCGGCGACCAGGTCCTGCTCGTACCGTCGCACTTCGTCTGGCCGGAGCTCGTCGCCATCGTCCAGCAGGACCGGCAATCCTCCGGCCCGCCCCGGCAGACGGTCCTCATCGGCTACGCCCTCGCCGAGATGCAGCGCGAGGGCCGGCCGCCGGTACCGCCCGACCACCTGCTCAAGCTGCTGCGCGCCGCCGGCGACCCGACCCGCCTCCAGGTCCTCCAGCTGCTGGCCCAGCGCCCGCGGTCCACCCGCGAGATCGCCGGCCTGGTCGGCCTCACCGAGGCGGCGATCTCCAAGCACCTGAAGCTCCTCCACGACGCCGGTTGGGTCAGCACCGAACGCCAGAGCTACTACGTCTACTACCACCTTGCCCGCGAATCCCTCACCGACCTCACCGTCGCCCTCGACCAGCTGCTGGGTTGACGAGTTCGATGGCGCTACGTTGGCGGCCGGGGATTCGTCGCCGCCTCGTACGCGTTGTCGACCAGGGCCGTGAAATAGTCCTCTCCGGGATCACCTTCGGTAATCCTGACTCTCGTGCTTCTCGCACGCGTCCAGAAAGCGTACATGTCGGGACTTCGCATCAGGTAATCCAAGGCTCCTCGAAGTTCGTCCTCCTCGATCGTGGATGCTTCAAATGCGGTCTTCTGGAGGTTCAGGATGAGATTGCAATAGTGATCTTTCCGCGTTTCCCGCTCGCCAGCGGCGAGCGGCGGCCATACTTCAGCCAGTTCGTCGTCATCAAGGGCCATCTTGATGAGGTCGACATGAAGAGCACGGAGCGCGATCTCGCTGCTTCGCCGCTGCTCATCAAGGGCCAACGCAAGCTCCTCACGCTGGTTCTGAAGATCGCGCCGCTGCAACAGAATTGTCACGACAATGGTGAAGAGCGCAAGACCGGAGTACAGCACACTTACCGGCGCGAGCGCCTGCCCAATCAACGCCCACCGATTGAGAGCCGCCCTGTCAGCTTCGACAAGGGCGACCGTAGGAACGACAGTGGAGGCGATTATCGCCAGCGATCCAGCAATGTACGCGCTGGAGATCATTGCTGTTCGTCGGCGGTCGTTGGCCATCATGGCTCGTTGGACCTCCTCCTCGCGCCTGAATCTCTAGCGGCAGCGTACTGGCGGAATCGATCTTGAGGAGGCTCCACCGCCATTAGCGACAAGGAGATCGCTAACCGGTTCCGTCACATGGAGCTCACCAGTCCCGATAAGACCAATTTGCTCAAGCGCCCGCATACGGATCCCACCATCTGCTCAAGCACGATATATCTCGCCTTTACCATACGAGCCACCTTCAGGCAAGGCCACGCCTCGTTGCGAGCATGGCTCGTCAGTGGTAAATTTCGATCTGCAATTTGCAGACCGTCACGAGCTGCTGGGGTGAAACGGTGGCGACATTTCGGGCAGTCAAGAGGCTGGGACGGGCGGGCGACGACCCTACTACAGGGACGAGCGGCTCCCCCGACATTGTCGAGCTCGATGACGGTGACTTCGCCGTCATCGGCTGGGATGTCACGGGGCAGGTGGATCTATCAACGCTTCCGGGCGTTCATTGCGCTGCCGGTGAGCGAACCGTTCGACTAGACCGGGAAGTCCTGTTGAGGGCAAGGCGTGACATCCCCGATGAGTGAACAACTTCAGCCTCCTAGGTGGGCAGTGCACGGCGCCAGACGCCTGTCACTGGAAGAATTCGGCGTGGAGTTCACCTCGGCCTGGCGCCGCGTTCGTTCTCAGGTGTTGAAGGTGGAATCGTGGCAGGTTTATCAGGAGCCTGAGACACAGTCTCTGCAGGCGTACTTACGGGGCGATTTCGACCAGGTCGAGTTCCTTCTGGAGAAAGAGGCCGATCTTGACCGGGAAGTTTACGAAGGCGTGCGATCCCGCGGCACCCCGTTCATACGAGTCCGACTAGCGCGATTTCCGCTCACCGGGTACCTCACATTCGAGATGTGGAACTACGTCGTACGGGAACGCCGTGGTGAAACGATCGAGATCGTCGACCTATCAAGCGATCCACGTCCTCTGCCCAATCCCAGGTACTTCGACTTCCTACTGTTCGACCAGGCCGTCGCATTGATCCATGACTACGGGACAGACGGCCTCCAGGTCGGCGGGTGGTTGACCACATCGACAAGGACAATCGAGCACCTGAGCACGATCTGCGCGGATCTGCGCAAACGATCAACGCCATTGGCCGCTGCCATCCGCAGTCATGACATCAAGTTCCGGCCTCCAGCGCTCGTCGGTGGGCGGCAGGATCATCGGGGACGCGGCTAGTTTGAGTCTGTTGTAGCCGGACTGCTCGGGCAGGTAGGCGAACGCTCCGGGCAGGTGGCGGGGCATGAACCGCAGCCAGCGGGCCTCCGAGCGCACCGCAAGCGGACCTTGGGGTACCGCCCGGGTGACAAACTCGGCGTCGATGAGCCGTAGGGCCGTCCGATCTTGGGACCGGTCGGCAGCCAGTCGTCGATCTTGACATAAACTGCGGTCAGAGGGAGTCCAGTTTGTCTTCACAAACCGATCTTGGGCCCCCATCGACCGTCTCCTTACCGCCCAGACTTCGAACTTACTCGTTGAGGCGTGTAGCAGACCACGGCTCGCGCGTGGCGGTCGCCGAGCTCACCGCTCGGTTACGCTGCCCTTCATGACCGTTCTCGGCGCGGTGTACCGGCCCCAGCTCCCACCCGAACGGCTCCGTGGCGTGGCCCGCGCGGCCGACGAGGCCGGCCTGGAGGAGCTGTGGCTCTGGGAGGACTGCTTCTTCGAGAGCGGCATCGCGGCGGCGGCCGCCACGCTGGCCTGGACCGACCGGCTGCGCGTCGGCGTCGGCCTGCTCCCGGTGCCGCTGCGCAACGTCGCGCTGGCCGCGATGGAGACCGCCACCCTGCACCGGCTGTTCCCCGATCGGGTCGTGCTCGGCGTCGGCCACGGCGTGCAGGAGTGGATGGGCCAGGCCGGGGCGCGGGTCGACTCGCCGATGACGCTGCTGCGTGAGTACCTCGGCGCCCTGCGGGCGCTGCTGCGCGCCGAGCGGGTCAGCACCGACGGCCGGTACGTCCAGCTCGACGGCGTCGCACTCGCGTGGCCCCCGCCGGTGCCGCCCGCTGTGCTGGCCGGGGCGACCGGCCCGCGCTCGCAGCGGCTGGCCGGCGAGGCCGCCGACGGGACCATCCTGGTCGCCGGCACCCGGCCCGACGGGGTACGGCGGGCGCGCGAGCTGATCGAGGAGGGCCGGGCCGCCGGCGGCCGCACCGACCGCCACCACGTCGTCGTCTTCATGCACGCGGCGACGGGCCCGGACGGCGCCGCCCGCCTCCGCGGAGAACTGGAACGCGAGGGCGACTACCCGGGTACCCCGGACATCGGCGCGGCCGGCAACGCCGAGGACGTCGCGGCGACCGTCCGGCGGCTGGCCGAGGCCGGGGCCGACGCGGTGATACTCCAGCCCACCGCCGACGAACCGGATCCCGAGGGCTTCGTCCGGTTCGCCGCCGAGCAGGTCCGCCCGCTCGTCCCTAGCTGACCTGGCTGATCTAGCTGTTCTGTCCCGTGAGGTTGGGTAGGCGGGTGGTGGGTGGGCCGCCGATGGCGGTGTGGTGGCGGTGATGGTTGTAGTAGTGCAGGAAGGTGGGCAAGGCGGCGCGCCGGGCGGTCTCGGAGGGGTAGGGGCGGGCGTAGGCCCATTCTTCGGCCAGGA
>JBJMIH010000184.1:0-9349 GCA_045806985.1 Mycobacteriales bacterium
GTCACGTCGCCGGTCACCACGATCTTGGAGCCGAACCCGAGCCGGGTGAGGAACATCTTCATCTGCTCGGGCGGCGTGTTCTGCGCCTCGTCCAGGATGATGAACGCGTCGTTGAGGGTCCGGCCGCGCATGTACGCCAGCGGCGCCACCTCGATCGTGCCGCCCTGCATCAGCCGCGGGATCGAGTCGGGATCGAGCATGTCGTGCAGCGCGTCGTAGAGCGGCCGCAGGTACGGGTCGATCTTCTCGTACAGCGTGCCGGGCAGGAAGCCGAGCCGCTCGCCGGCCTCCACGGCCGGCCGGGTGAGGATGATCCGGTTGACCCGCTTGGCCTGGAGCGCACCCACCGCCTTGGCCACCGCGAGGTAGGTCTTGCCGGTGCCGGCGGGGCCGATGCCGAACACGATCGTGTGCTTGTCGATCGCGTCGACGTACCGCTTCTGGTTCAGCGTCTTGGGCCGGATCGTCCGCCCGCGGCTGGACAGGATGTTGAGGCTGAGCACCTCGGCGGGGCGCTCCACCTCGGCGCTGCGCAGCATCGAGAGACTGCGCTCGACCGACTCCGGGGTCAGCGTCTCGCCGGTCTCCAGGAGCGCGATCAGCTCCTCGAACAGCTTCGCGGCGAGGGCGTTGTCCTCGGTGTCGCCGGTGATCGTGATCTCGTTGCCGCGGACATGGATGTCCGACCGGACCACGCGCTCGATCACGCGGAGCAGTTCGTCACGGGAGCCGAGGAGGCTCACCATCGAGTGCGCGCCGGGTACGACGATCTTGGTCTGGGAGGGGCCGGCGCTCGCCGGACCGTGTGCTCTGTCGGCCACGGGTAGGACGGGCCTACTTTCTTCCTGCAGGCGATAGGACCTTCCCACTCTACCGAGCCGGGGCGAGGGCGCGCGCGGGAGAAACGCCAAAGTCGTGAGGCGGGGCGTACCGGTCATCTCGGAGACATCCCGGCACGCCCCGCCTCCCCTTCGTGCGTGCGGCGCTATGCCGCCCCGACGGCGAAGACGTGGAAGTCTCCGCCGGTCGGCGTGGGCAGGGTGACGCTGGCCACCGTCTTGCCGGCGGTCAGCTGGCCGTCGGCGGTGAACAGGTAGGTGGTCACGTTCTCCCGGTCACCGTCGGTGGTGTTCCGGTACGGCGTGGTCGCCACGATCGTGTTCCCGGCGATCGGCGGGAACGAGCCCGCGCCGAGCGTCCAGTCACTCATCCCGACCGGGAGGTTCTGGCTGCTCCCGTCGGTGTAGTGCACGACCAGCGTGCCCACCGCACCGGACCGGCCGGAGTTGGTGGCGCTGCCGAGCAGCCCGATCCGGGTCGCCCCGGCCGGCAGGACCACCGGGACGGTCTGCCCGTCGGCCTCGATGTTGTCCAGCTCACCGGGGGTGGTGGCCGGCATCGTGTAGGTCACGCCGTTGGACTTGACCGCCCCGCCGGGGGTGATGCCGGCCGCGGCCAGCGCGTTGGCCGAGTAGTCGAACCCGTCCCCGTCGTAGTTCGCCGAGGTGGCCTGGCCGTCCGGCGAGATGCCGGCGTTGGTGAAGTACGGCCACAGCTCGCCCGGCTTGGCGACCGCGACCGCGATCGACGCCGCCGGTAGCGGCGTGTCACCCGCGGCGAACTGGAACGTCACCGCGTACCGGCCCTCGGTCTGGCCCGCGGTCACCGTCACCGGCGCGCTCGCCGTGCTGGCGCCGCCGACGTGCAGCGTCCCGCTGGTCGGGCTCACCGACACCCCGTCGCTCGCGGTCGCGGTCCAGGTGACCGTGAGCGGGTTGGCGGTGATGTTGGTGACGTTCACCGACGCCGAGGCCGACGCGCCCGGCGCGATGATCAGCCCGGCGCCCGGGCTGGTCGAGGTGAACGCGCTGCGCTCGCCGGTGCCGTCGGACGGCGGGGCGGCGTCCTGGCCGGCCGCCCAGGTCTTGTTCGGGCTGGAGCTCAGGTCGAAGTCGAGCTTTCCGCCCTTGGCCAGGTCACCAAAGCCGATCCAGGCCTTCTGCCAGTTCTTGCCGTTCACCTTCAGGCTCTGGACGTACGGGGCGTCCAGGGCGGCGTTCGGCGCGTTGATCGTCAGGGTCTTGCCACCGGTCAGGTGGACGGCGGTCCTCTGGAACACCGGGCTGCCGAACACGAGCGAGGGCGTCCCCGGGGTCTCCGGGTACATGCCCAGCTCGGACCAGACGTACCAGGAGCTCATGGCGCCCAGGTCGTCGTTGCCGAACTGACCCACCGGCGCGTCGAAGTACAGCTGCTGCTGCGCCTCGCGGACGACCTGCTGGGTCTTCCACGGCTTGCCGACGTAGCTGTACTCCCAGGGGATCTCGACGCTCGGCTCGTTGCTCAGGTCGGCGTTGGTCGGTCCGGGGTTGGGCAGGTTGGACAGCAGGCTGTCCAGGTAGCTCGCGTACGCCTCGCTCCCGCCCTTGGCGGCGGCCAGGGCCTTGAGGTTGAACGGCACCATCGGCGTGTACTGGGCCGCGGTGCCCTCCACCATGCCGGCGCTGGTGCCGGGCGAGAAGCCGGGCAGGAACTGGCCGCTGGACAGCTTGGCCTGCATGTAGCCGGTGCCCACGTTGAAGACGTTCTGCCAGTTCTGGGCGCGGCTGGCGAGCTTGGTGTAGGTGGCGGTGTCGCCCAGCGCCTTGGCGTAGGTCGCCACCGCGTAGTCGGCGCTGTCGTACTCCAGCTGGGTGGACACCGGGCCGTAGAAGTTGCAGCAGCCGTAGGTGGCGTCGTACGGCAGGTAGCCCTTCTCGTCCAGGGTGGCCAGGCCGGGCCGGACGTTGTTCGGCGTGGTCGCCTCGGCCACCATCGCCTGCAGCGCGTGTCTGGTGTCGAAGTCGCGCGCGCCGAACGCGTACGCGTCGGCGATGATCGGGTCGGCCGGGTCGCCGACCATCACGTACGACTCGCCGTTGGCCATCGCCCACTTCGGCAGCTGGCCCATCTGGTCGTACTGGCCGAGCATCGACCGGATCGAGTCGGAGGTCTCCTTCGGGGCGACGACCGAGGCGAGCTGCACCTGCGACCGGTAGATGTCCCAGCCGGAGTAGTTGGCGTAGAAGGCGTGCCCGGCCGGCACCGTGTGGACCTTGTTGTCGAAGCCCATGTACTGGCCGTTGACGTCGCTGAACTTGTTCGGGTGCAGCAGCACGTGGTACAGCGCGGTGTAGAACTGCTGCTGCTGGGCCCGCGAGCCGCCGGCGACCTGGATCCGCTTCAGGTAGGTGTTCCAGGCGTCGTGGTTGGCCTGGTGGACCTTGGCGAGGTTCCAGCCGGGGATCTCGGTGTTCAGGTTGAGCGCGGCGTTCGCGTCGCTGGTGAAGGAGATGCCGACCTTGGCGGTCAGCGTCTGGCTCTGGGTGGCGTCGAAGGTGAGCGCCAGCCCGGCCGGGTTGGTGACCGCGGTGCCGGTGGCCGCCTGCGGGGCCGTCGTGCCGCCAGCCACCGGGTGCGGGCTGCGGAACGGCGTCTGAAGATGGGGGGCCTTGCCGGCGAACGTCTTGGTGGACGGGGTGGCCGCCGAGGAGGCGGCGGACGGCGTGGTGGTGCCGCCCCAGGTGCTGCTGGCCGTGAACGGCTGGTTGAACTTCACGTCGAAGTGCAGCGTGTAGTCGTTCTCCATGTCACGGCTCTGGCCGCAGAAGTGGCCGGTGGTGACGGTGCCGGTGACCTCGCGGTCGCCGACGACCCGCACCGAGGTGCCGTCGATGGTGGTGGCCCCGCCGGCCAGCTTCAGCAGCAGGTTCGCCTGGCTGGTACGGGGGAAGTTGAAGTTGGCGATGCCGGCGTGGGTGGTGTCGGACAGCTCGGTGCGCACGCCGGAGCCGCCGGTCACGGCGTAGTAGCCGGCCTGCGCGGTCTCGGTGGCGTGCGAGAACGTGTCGGTGGCGGCGCTCGGGTCGGTGGGTAGCGCGCCGACGGTGGGCAGGAACGGCACGTCGCCGTAGGCGCCGCAGCCGGGTCCGCTGATGTGGGCGAGGCTGAAGCCCCGCAACATGCTGTCGTCGTACTCGTAGCCGCCGCCGGCCGGGCGGTCGGGCGCGGTGTCGGGGCTCCACTGGACCATGCCGAACGGCATGTCCGGGCCCGGGAACGTGTCCACCGCGCCGGACGTCCCGATGAGCGGGTTGACCAGGGCGGCGGGGTCCGTCACGTAGGACGGGGTGCTGGCCTGTGCGTCGGCCATCGGCAACAGGCCGGCGACGGTTGCCGCGGCGGCAACGACCGACAGCACAACCGGCAGCCTTGCCGATCGAATGAGATGTCGGGTCCGCATGTGTGCTCCTCTCGCGGGGCCTGACAACGTTGTCGGCTTTGACAACGTTGTCAGCGACATCGCATACCCTGCGCGGGGTGACCCCGTTTGTCAACCCCTTCTGTCGGCTCTTGTCGGTACATGTCTGACCTGTGCCTGGCCGCCCGCACCACCGGAAGGCCGGCCGCACGCAGCCTCGTGCACTGCGACCGCCCCCTGACACCGGGCGGTCAGGCGATGGTCTGCTGCGTCCTGGTGAACCTGTACGTCGCCCAGTGCATCCCGATGACCGTCCCGGCCGGGTCGCGGTGCAGCCGCAGCAGCTCGCCGGCCTCCCGGCCGGACACCGTGCGCAGCACGTCCGGGTTGTCCGGCTCCGCGGCAAAGACTGACCAGGGCCGGTCGGCCGGGTCGCTCTCCAGCCGGCCGTGCAGCTCGCCGTCCTTCCAGCGGAAGGCGTAGCGCTGGCCCTCGCCCCACCAGATGCCGAGCACGCTGGTGTACTCCGGCGGGGCCGGCTCGCCGATCCGCCACGGCTCCACCGGCAGCGGGGTCGGCGTCCAGGCTGGCCTCGATGAGGTGGTGCGTCAGGTCGAAGATGCCCTCGCCGACGCCGTTGTTGCCGAGCGCCACCGCGCCGATCCGGTCGGCCCTGCGGACCTGGAGGCTGGCCAGGAAACCCGGCATCGCGCCGCCGTGCCCGGCGTGCACGGCGCGGCCGCCGCGGTGGGTGAGCTGGAGGCCGAGGCCCCACGCGTCGGTGAACACGTCCCGCTCCACCACGGCGACCGGCTCGCTCATCTCCTCCAGCGTGCTGGCCGCCAGCACCTCGGGATGCCCGCTGGCCAGGAAGTCGGCCCAGGTGGCGAGGTCGCCGACGGTGCTCCACAGCTGCCCGGCCGGTGCGAACCCGCGCAGGTCGACCGGGCCCTCCGGGTGGGCGCGGTCGGTGTACGGCTCGACCAGGTACCCCTGCGCGGCCGGCGGGACCGGCGCGACCGTGGTCCGTGTCATGCCGAGCGGCTGGAGCACCCTGTCGGCCAGCACCTCGGCCCACGGCGCGCCGTACCGGGTGGCCACCACCTCGCCGAGCAGGGCGAACGCCAGGTTGGAGTAGTGCCAGCGGCGGCCGGGCCGGCTGATCGCCTCGGCCAGCTCCAGCTCGGCGACGAGCTGCCCGGTGTCCGGCATCCGCAGGGTGTCCCAGACGTCACCGTGCGGCTCCCGTTGCAGGCCGGCGGTGTGGCCGAGCAGGTCGCGCAGGGTGAGCGTCCCGTGCGCGGGTACCTCCAGGTGCGCCGACAGCGGGTCCCGCAGCTCCAGCTGGCCGGCGTCGCGCAGCTGCATCACCAGCACGGCGGTGAACGTCTTGGTGATCGAGCCGATCCGGAACTGGTGGTCGGCGGTCACGTCCGCACCTACCGCCGCCGTCCAGAGCGGACGGTCCGGCCGGACCACGGCGGCGACCAGGCCGGGATGCCGGTCGTCACGCTGGGCGAGCGCGGCCAGCCGGTCGCAGCGCCGTACCGCGTCGGCCAGCGCGAAGTCCCCGGTCATCCGGGCGGCCAGTTCAGCGGGCGGCCTCCGAGGACGTGCCCGTGCACGTGAAAGACGCTCTGCCCGGCGCCGGCCCCGGTGTTGAACACCAGGCGGTAGTCGGTCAGCCCCTCGTCCTCGGCCACCGCCGCGGCCGTCTCCACCATCTCGGCGAGCAGTGGCGGATCGGCGGCGGCCACCTCGGTCACGGTCGGATGGTGGTCCCGCGGAATCACCAGCACATGCGTGGGCGCCTGCGGATTGATGTCGCGGAACGCGAGCGTCCGCTCGCTCTCCTTGACCACCGTGGCGGGAATCTGTCCGGCCACGATCTGGCAGAACAGGCAGTCCTCTGGCATGGCCGCGATGCTACTGCGACCCTTCAGCGCCAGCGGGTACGGGTGGAGAGAATCGCCGCGGCCACCACACCCGCGGTGGACGTGCGCAGGACGGTCGGTCCCAGCCGGGCCGGTACCGCGCCGGCCTCCAGGAACGCGGCCAGCTCGTCCGGCGCGATGCCGCCCTCCGGGCCGACCACCACCACGACCTCGCCCGCCTCCGGCGGCACCACGTCGCCGAGCGGCGTCGGGCCGTCGCCGTCGAGCACCACCGCCAGGTCGGCGGCTGCCAGCCGCGCGGCCAGCGTCGCGGTGGTGGCAGGCTCCGCGACGGTGGGGAGCCACGCGCGGCGGGCCTGCTTGGCGGCCTCGCGGGCGGTCGACCGCCACCGGCCGAGGGACTTCGCGCCGCGCTCGCCCTGCCAGCGCACCACCGAACGGGCCGCCTGCCAGGGCACGATCTCGTCCACGCCGGCCTCGGTCATGGTCTCGACGGCCAGCTCGCCGCGGTCGCCCTTGGCGAGGGCCTGCGCGACCACCAGCCGCGGCGACGGCGCCGGTACCGCCGTCCGCCCGGTCACCGCCAGCTCCAGCCGGCCCCTGCCGACCCCGGTCACCACGCAGTGCGCGAGGCCGCCGGCGCCGTCGGCGAGGTCGACCTCCTCGCCGGCCGCGAGCCGGCGGACGGTGGCGGCGTGGTGGCCCTCCTCGCCGTCCAGGACATGGGTCGCGCCGGCCGGCAGGGCCGCCACCAGGAAGACCGGTGCGGTACGCATGGTCAGCGCTGGCTGTTGAAGGCGTCCCGCATCTTGGAGAAGAACCCGCCCGCGCCGGTGGACGGCTTGATCCCGTCCGGGTACTCCTCGCCGCGCAGCTTGGCCAGCTCGCGCAGCAGCTTCTCCTGCTCCGGGTCGAGCCGGGTCGGCGTCTTGACCTCGACGTGCACGACCAGGTCGCCGCGGCCCACCCCGCGCAGCCGCGGGATGCCGCGCCCGCGCAGCGTGATCGTGCCGCCGGACTGGGTGCCGGCCTTGATGTCGACCAGTTCCTCGCCGTCCAGCGTGGCCAGGGTGAGCCGGGTGCCCAGCGACGCGGCGGTCATCGGCAGGGTGACCCGGCAGTGCAGGTCGTCGCCCTTCCGGCTGAAGACGTCGTGCTGCCGCTCGTGCACCTCGATGTACAGATCGCCGGCCGGGCCGCCGCCGGGGCCGACCTCGCCCTCGCCGGCCAGCCGGATCCGCATCCCGTCCTCGACACCGGGCGGGATCTTCACGGTCAGCGTGCGCCGGGCCCGTACCCGACCCTCGCCGCCGCAGTTCGGGCACGGGTGGGCGATCACGGTGCCGTACCCCTGGCAGGCGACGCACGGCCGGGAGGTCATCACCTGGCCGAGGAACGACCGCTGCACGGTCTGCACCTCGCCCCGCCCGCCGCACACCTCGCAGGTGGTGGGGTGGGTACCTGGGGCGGTGCCGGCGCCGGAGCAGGTGGAGCAGGCGACCGCCGTGTCGACGGTGAGGTCCTTCTCCACCCCGAACGCGGTCTCCGCCAGGTCGAGCTCCAGCCGGATCAGCGCGTCCGCGCCCGGCCGGGTCCGGGACCGCGGTCCGCGGGCCGAGGTCCCGAAGAACGCGTCCATGATGTCCTCGAACCCCATGGTGAACGCGCCGCCGCCGCCGTTGCCGGGCGCGCCGGACTGGCGCAGCGGGTCGCCGCCGAGGTCGTGGATGCGCCGCTTCTGCGGGTCCGACAGGACCTCGTAGGCGGCGGACACCTCCTTGAAGCGTGCCTGAGCTTCCGGATCCGGGTTCACGTCGGGGTGGAGCTGGCGAGCGAGCTTGCGGTAAGCCCGCTTGATGTCCTCCACCGACGCGTCCCGGGAGACTCCGAGCGTCGAGTAGTAGTCCGTGGCCAAGTTCAGTTCCCTGCCAAGAGTTCGCCGACGTAGCGTGCCACCGCGCGCACCGCGCCCATGGTGCCCGGGTAGTCCATCCGGGTGGGCCCGAGCACCCCGACCCCACCGAGCGCGGTACCCCCCGGACCGTAGCCCACGGTCACGATCGAGGTGGTCCGCAGGTTCTCGACCTCGTTCTCGCCGCCGATCCGGACGTGCACGACGCTGGTCGAGTCGACCTCGCCGAACAGCCGGAGCAGCACCACCTGCTCCTCGAGCGCTTCCAACACCAACCGTAGCGACGGAAAGTCCAGCCCGGCGAGGTTGGCCGTGCCGCTGAGCACGATACGGTCGTCGGGATGCTCCACGAGGGTTTCCACCAGCGCCGTCACGACGGCGGTCATCACCGGGCGCAGTTCGGGCTCGACCTGCTCGGGCAGTTCGGCGACGGCGGCGGAGGCCTCCGGGAGCTTCCTGTCGTGCACCGCGCCACCGAGCCTGCCGCGCAGCAGGCCCAGCCGCTCCTCGTCCACCGCCTCCGGCACCTCGACCACCCGCTGCTCGACCCGGCCGGCGTCGGTGATCAGCACCAGCAGCAGGCGGGTCGGAGTGAGTTCCACCACTTCCAGGTGCCGGACCACGCTGCGGGACAGCGTCGGGTACTGGACGACGGCGACCTGCCGGGTGAGCTGGGTCAGCAGCCGGGTGGTGCGCCGCACCACGTCGTCGAGGTCGACCGCGCCCTCCAGGAACTGCTGGATGGCGCGCTTCTCCGCCGCCGACAGCGGCTTGAGCGAGGACAGCCGGTCCACGAACAGCCGGTACCCTCTGTCCGTGGGGATGCGGCCGGCACTGGTGTGGGGTTGGGCGATGTAGCCCTCCTCCTCCAGCACGGCCATGTCGTTACGCACCGTGGCTGGAGAGACACGCAGGTTGTGGCGCTCGACCAGGGCCTTGCTGCCGACCGGCTCCTGGGTGGACACGAAGTCCTCGACGATGGCCCGCAGCACGTCGAGCTTGCGGTCATCCAGGGCCACGCCGATCACCTCCCGCACACCGGTGGCCGATCACCAGAGAGTACGCCTCTGGCACTCCACTGGCGGGAGTGCCAATTCTCGTCAATTCTACGGGGCGAACCCCGGTCTCGCTTAGCGTCAAGCAGGGAGATTAGGGTGCAATATGGGTGCAGCGCGAAGGAGCGGTCAGCGTGGACGTCCGAGCCCAGTTGCTCGCGGAGCGGCGGCGGCTCCTGCCATGGGAGAGCGAAGCGGACGCCAGGCTCCGCATCGAGGCGGTGTCCGCCGGACACACGCCCAATGA
>JBJMIH010000185.1:0-15460 GCA_045806985.1 Mycobacteriales bacterium
CAGAACAGCACCCCGGACTTCTTCGCCGCCTGGCTGGGCGCGAGCTTCCTGCAGACGCCGAAGCCGTCGGTGAACACCGCGTCGATCGCGAACGCGCTGCCGCCCGGCGAGTTCCCGTGGGACATGTTCGAGGCGCAGACGATGATCCGCGACATCGTCACCACGATCGTGCACGGCCAGGACATCTTCGTGACGATCGCCTCCGGTGACGGCCAGACCTACGAGGGCGCGGCCGGCCCGCCGGACGGCGCCTCCGGCCCGTACGACGTCGCCCCGGCCGGGTCCAACCCGCCCGACCTGGACGAGTTCAACCCGGCCGACCCGAACTACACGTACACGTGGACGTTCGAGCACCGCGCCATCCCGGACAGCGGCGCGAACGAGGCCGGCGGCACCACGCTCAACGACATCTTCAACAACTCGCCGAACAACACGGCCGTCCCGTCGCGGCAGCGGCACACGCAGGTCACCACCGAGGAGCGCTGGACCGGCCAGCAGAACTTCCACTCCACGGTCGGCCCGCGCGACAACATCGCGGCTCCGGCGGACGACGTGCTGTACCTGGCCCAGGTCGAGGACGCCAACGGCATCCCGGTCGACCCGGTCTCGGACGAGCCGGAACTGGTCGGTGGCACCTCGGCGTCCTGCCCGGAGATCGCCTCCGCGGCGGTGATCGTCCGCCAGCTCGCCGCGCTGACCGGGCACCCGCTGTCCGCGACGCAGACCCGTGACGTGCTGGTGAAGACCGGGCGGAACAACGTCAGCCCGACGTTCGACCTGCCGAAGTACAACGTGGGCAAGGTGCTGGACCTGACCGCCGCCACCGACGCGGTGCTGGCCAGGGCGCACCTGCACGGCAGCCACGCGTTCGTGCGGATGACCGTCGCGCAGCGCAAGGCGGTGCCGTACAACAACGGCTACGGCCGCGGCTTCTACACCGACACGCCGCAGGACGCGGCCGCCGGCACGGCCAGCATCGACCTCAGCCAGGGGCTGGTGGCGCCGACGTCGTTCGACAACGAGACCCTCGGCCCGTCCGGGGACAACGTGAACGCGCCGATCACGTTCGGCGTGGACGCGGTGTACACGCCGCCGGGCACGACGTACCGCTGGTCGCTGTCGTACGGCGGCCGGACGGTCGACGTGCCCAAGGACGACTTCGACCCGTCCCAGCCGTACCTGCGGCTGCTGCCGGCGGAGATCTTCGGGCTGCTGCACCAGCCGCTGACGAGTTCGGCCAGCCGGGTCGTGACGGTGACGGCGCGGGCGGCGGGCGCCTCGATCAGCGAGAAGGTGACGTTCGGGCCGCTGGCGGCGGCGACGTACACGCACGCGCTGTCGCCGGTGTTCAAGCCGCTGGCGACGTCGGGCAGGGACCGGACCGTGAAGGTGGCCTACGACCTGCGCGGGCTGCGCGGCGTGGACGGCGGCCTGCTGATCGTCAGCGACATCGACAGGGCGCTGCCGAGGGCGTTCCCGGACCGGGACCTCAACGCGCACGGCATCACGTTCACGCTGCACCACCTGACCGGCACGGTCGACGTCCCGCTGTCGGCGTTGCGGGGCGCGGGCACGTACGGCCTGGCGGTGCGCGGCACGCTGCACGGCGTGCCGCAGGACGGCACCGGTACCACCGCCGACACCACCAGCTCGTGGATCCCGCTGCGGGTGGCGCCGGCCGTCCGCGCGACGCCGGCCTCGCCGAAGGTGCTGGCCACCGCGTCCGGCTTCGGGGCGACCGCGCCGGTGTGGTGGGACGTGGCCGACGTGGAGGCGGCGGGTTCGCCGACCTTCACGGTGAACTACGACGTGCGGGCGGTGCCGGGGGCGCGCGGGACGGTGGTGGAGTTCTCCGCTCCGGCCACCGACTTCCTCGGGTTCCTGTTCGTCGGCAACAGCGGAGCGGTGAACGTCAACACGTTCACCAACCCGCTCGGTGACCGGCTCGACGCGGGCAACCGGTTCGGCCAGCCCGGCGAGACGAGTCACCGGTACCTGGCCGGGCACACGCACGGCCAGGCGACCTTCTCGGTCGGTGACGTCGGGATGACCACCCCGGCGGCGGCGACCTCCTGTGACAACACCTATATGGTGCGGGTTTTCGCCACCGACGGCGCCGGGCGCCTGCTCGGCAGCGCGAGTGAGACGTCGCTGCTGAGCGTGGCCGACCTGAGTTCCGCCGGCTGCGGCGGCTGAGTCCGCACCACCCGCGACGGGGCCGTCTCCTCGGAGGCGGCCCCGCCGTTCGTCTGGCCGACCGATCGAGAAAATACCCCTTCCCCAAATAAGTTACCTCGCAGTAACGTGCTTGAGATGGTTTCGCCCGCTTTGAGGGAAGGGGAACGTATGCGGTACTTCGTCCGGACGGCCGCCGCCGTGGGAGCCGCCGTCCTCGCCGGGCTGATGCTCACGGCTGGAAGCGCTTCCACCGCCGCGGTCGCCGCCAGCGATCCCGATCCCATCCCGCCACCACCCGGCGCCAACAACTGGTCCTGCCACCCCAGCGCCGCCCACCCCCGCCCCGTCGTGCTGGTACACGGGACGTTCGGCAACCGCGCCGACAACTGGCCGCTGATGTCCCCGCTGCTCGCCTCCGCCGGGTACTGCGTCTTCGCGCTCGACTACGGCGGCGCCAGCGGCGCGCTGATCCAGGGCACCGGGCCGGTCGCCCAGTCCGCCGCCCAGCTCGCCACCTTCGTCGACCAGGTACGGGCCGCCACCGGAGCGTCCCAGGTGGACATCGTCGGCCACTCGCAGGGCGGCATGATGCCGCGGTACTACCTGAAGTTCCTCGGTGGGGCGAGCAAGGTGCACACGCTGGTTGGCCTGGCACCGTCCAATCACGGCACGACGATTGACGGCCTCGCCAACCTGATCCAGTACTTCCCCGGAGCCGCCGACATCTTCGCCAGCGCCTGCCCGGCCTGCGCCGACCAGACGGTCGGGTCCGCGTTCCTCGCCAAGCTGAACAGCGGCGGCGACACGGTGGCCGGCGTCCACTACACCGTGATCTCCACCATCCACGACGAGGTGGTCACGCCGTACCAGTCCCAGCGCCTGTCCGGCGCCAACGTCACCAACATCGTCGTCCAGGACCACTGCCTGGTCGACGTCGCCGAACACGTCCTGGTGTCCAACGACCCCACCGCCATGCACCTGGTCCTCAACGCCCTCGACCCGGCCCACGCCACCCCGGTGTCGTGTGGTTGACGTCCCCGTTGTGGGCGGGGGAGGGGGTCAGGTTGGTGGGGTGACGTGGAGGGTGACTCCGGCGTTCCTGCGGGTGGTGAGGACTTCGATGGTGGTGCCGAGGATGGTGGTGGACTCGCCCTGGGTCATCCCGAGGCGTTGGCTGGTGCGCTGGTCTCGGACGATGAGTTCGCAGTCCTGGTCGTAGGCGCGGACCACGTGCACGGTCACTTCGCCGTACGCCTTCTCGTGGCCGACCTCGACCCAGTCGCCACCGGCGGTACGCGGGGAGGTGCCGCCGCCGTGGTGGCTGGCGCAGCCGGCGAGGATGGCCAGGGCGGCGAGGACGGCGAGGGCTTTCATGCCGCTTCGGTGAGGGAGAGCACGACGTAGGGGGCGGTACGGCCGGAGCCGACCTCGACCAGGCCGACGTCGTGGCCGAAGAGGTGGACGTGGTCGCCCACCGAGAGCACGACGTCCTCGTACCGGCCCGCCGCCAGGTCGCGGATGAGCATCGCCGCCTGGCCATCGTCGATCACCACGGCCCGCACTCCGATGAGGAGCTGGTCGTGCCGTGCCTGGGTGCCGCGCGGGACGCGCATCAGGTTGTCGTCGCTGGTCATGAGGGTGTCACCGCCCGGCCGGGTTGCTGTCGAGGGAGTCGAAGTACTTGTGGAACTGGTCGACCGAGACCTCCACGGTGGTGGGCGCGCCGGCGCCGTCGCCCCACGGGTTGCGGAGCACGACCTTGCCGTCGTGGGTACCCACCACCATGTACGAGTGGCCGGCCACGATCTTCGGGTCGGTGGAGATGAACTCCTTGTCGCTGTTGCCCTTGGTGTTGGCGCACACGCCCTGGCCCTGGTCGAGCATGTGCTGCACGTCGCCGGCGCTGTGCACGTCGCCGCTGCTGGTCGAGTGGCTGGGCTGGCCGGTGATCTCGGTCATCGCGTTGTGCGGCCAGCCGCCCTCGATGTCGCCGTAGGTGCCCTTGTACTGCGCGTACGCCTTCTCCACGATCAGCGGCCACTGCTCCTGGGCGTTGCCGTCGCCCTCGGCCGGGTTCGCGAACACCGGCCCGCCGTTCTTGTAGTGCGGGTACTCCGGGGTGACGGTGATCTCGACCGGCTTGCCGTCCTTGTAGAACGTGACCGTGTAGGTGCCGTTCGCGTTCGGCTTGATCATGTTCCGGATGACGTCGGGGTTCTGCTTGGCGATGGCGCCGAGCGAGGCGAGGAAGTAGCAGTCGCCGAGGTACCCCTGGTGGATGTCGTTCTCCGAGATGATGTCCTTGTCGCCGGCCTGCCGGGTGAACAGCTCGCCGCCCTCGGGGCCGCCGTCGGTCCACGGGTTGCCGCCGGGGTGGTTGCCCCACAGCTTGTCCCACCAGTTGACGCCGCTCCAGTAGCCGTCGGTGTCGTCGTACCGCGGCCGGCTCAGGCCGAGCAGGTCGAGCACGCTCAGGCTGGCGTTCTGCATGATGTGGTCGGCCAGCGCCTTCCGGTCGCCGTCGTTGAGCCCGCCGAACGGCAGGCTGAGCAGGACGAGCAGGCGCTTGCGGCTGTCCGGATCGAGCCCGCGGATGAGCGCGTCCAGCTCGGCGCCGTTGAGGACGTCGATCGCGTTGAGGATGTCCTGCGGCGAGCCGTGCTTGAGCGCGTTCGCGGCGTCGTCGACGTTCTTCTGGTTCACCGAGCCGCCGCCGGTCCACGCGGTCGGCGAGGTCAGCGTCCAGCTCACCTGCCGGATGCCGGAGAAGGTGCCCCGCGCGGTGGCGGTGGCCGCGTCGGCGCGGCGCTTGAGCTCGTTCACCTGGTGTTGCAGGGACTGCCGCGCGCCGTCGTGCTTCTGGGCCTCGTCCTGGTGCATCGACGTGCGGTCCTCCGGCGGCAGGCCGTGCGGTGTCGGGCTGTACTTGGTGAACCGCACCGTGCCGTCGTCGTCGATGGTGAAGCCCTGGTGGTCGGCGGCGGCGATCAGCCGGTTGGCCTCGGTGAGGATCTCGCCGAGGTCCCTGCCCAGCTTGCGCAGCGCGTCCCTGCCGCCGCTGACCATCGCGCCGAGTTTGGCGGACGTGTCGGCGTCGCGCTGCCAGGCGTCCACGAACGCCTGGCTGGCCGCGGAGTTCCAGCCGTCCGGTGTGGTCAGCGCGGCGACCGTCTTGCTGAGGGTGGTGGTGTCACTGCTCAGGGTTCTGAGCAGTTGGTCGAACGCCCCCGCGAGCGTGTTCACGCTGGCCGGGTCCCCCTTGATGAACATGCTGCTCCCCACGGCCTACGGAAGGTGGTCCATCCAGCGGTACATGAACGCGGCGAACGACAGCGTGCTGGACCGGGCCGCGCACTGGTCGCCGAACTGGGCGGCGCTCTGACCGCAGTCGCCGACGACCATGGCGATCTCGTTGTCCAGGTCGGAGCAGCCCGTGTCGCACAGCGCGACGGCGCCGAACTTCGTCCCGGTGTCCTTGAGCGAGCCCGCGACGGTGGTGAAGCTCCGGGCCGCGCCGTCCACATCGTCGGGCGTCACCTGGATTTTCGTGGGTGGAGCCATGTCACCGCCTCGGGGCCGCAGCGCTACGTTCGAGTCGCTTCTTCCCGACGGTGAGGAACCCCAAACCTGCCGGCCGCTACTTGCGGCCGGCCGTCCACCTCATGCCCCAGCCGTACGCCTCGTCCAGCTCCTTCTGGCCACCGCGGATGTACTGGACCTCGCGGCGGACCACCAGGTCGCCGCCGGAGTTCTCGAGCATCGCGATCGCGCAGGTGCGGGACTGCGGGTCGGACTCGTCCAGCCGCACCTCGACCGGCGGGCCGCTGGCCGGGAACAGCGTGACGACGCCGTCGGCGGCGGCCCAGTTCGGCGCACCCTCGTAGATGAAGGTGAAGACGAGGATCCGCTTGATCTCCGCGACCCGGCCCAGATCGATACGCAGGTTCTCGCCCTCGGTGTTGGTGCCGGTACGGTCGTCGCCGTCCAGCGTGACGATGGGCGAGCCGCTGTTCTTCGACGCGAACGCGTTGCCGAGCGCCTGCACGACGCCCTTCGAACCGTCGGTGAACTCGTAGAGGCAGGCCAGGTCCAGGTCGATGCCGCCGGAGCTGGCGGCCGCGGCCTTCGCGGCGAGCCGCTTGAGGAATCCGCCGCCGGCCGGCGGCGGCGCGGCGGCCGGGCGGGCGTTCCAGTTCAGGTTCACCCGCAGCCACCCGCCGGCCGCGCCCCGCTTGGTCAGCGAGACGGTCGGCTGGCTCTTGGTCAGCGTGACCTTGCTCAGGTTGACTCCGCCCTGCCCTTGCTCGGTCATGATGCCGCACCCCTCCCAGACTGTGGGCCGCGTGCTGGGGCTGGCCCCAGTACGCCCCGGGGGCTGCCCAGATGGTTCCGCCCCCTCCGCGACCCTAGCGTCTTGATCATGAATACACCCAGATCTCGGCACGGACTTGTCGCGTTCGCGACGGCCGGCGCCGTACTCACCGCCCTGCTGGCGACGGTACCCCCGGCGGAGGCGAAGACCGCGGGAAGGGGCGGCCTGCTGTCGGCCACCCCGGTCGCCCACCTCACCCCGGCCGGCGTCGCCGACCAACTGGGCACGATCGGGCTGGACCCGCCGGCCGCCACGCCGCACGGCGCGGACGAGTACCGGCTGGTGTACCGGACGGTCGGCGTCGACGGGCGGCCGACCACCGCGAGCGGGCTGGTGATCGTGCCGCGCCGGCACGCGAAGGTACTGCGGGTGGTGGTGCACCAGCACGGGACCACGGTGGGCAAGAACGACGCGCCGTCGATCAGCCTGGACGGCTTCAACGCCGAGCTGCCCCTGTACTACGCCGCCGCCGGCTACCTCACCGTCACCCCCGACTACCTCGGCCTCGGTGTCAGCCCTGGACAGCCGCCGTTCCTGCACGCCGGGTCGGAGGCGACCGCCTCGGTGGACATGCTGCGCGCCACCCGCACGTTCGCCGGCCGCCAGCACCTGCGGCTGGACAACCGGCTGCTGCTCACCGGGTTCTCCCAGGGTGCGCACGCGGCGATGGCGCTCGGGAAGGCGCTGGCCGGCGGGGCCGACCGGCACTGGCGGGTGGCCGCGCTGGCCCCGGTGAGCGGGCCGTACGACCTGGCGGACGTCGAGCTGCCGGCCGTGGTGGCGGGCCGGACCGACCCGCTCGACTCCGCGGTCTACCTGGGCTACCTCACGGTCTCGTGGAACCCGATCTACCACCTCTACGGCGACCCCGCCGAGGTGTTCCGCGACCCGGCGACGGCGGCCCTGTTCGACGCCACCCACTCCGAGGACGAGGTGTTCGGCACCGCGCCGCCGAGCCCGGAGGCGATGTTCACCCCGGCGTACCTGGCCAGGCTGGCCCACCCGGACGGCGGGCTGCTGCGGGCGATCCGCGAGGTCGACACCACCTGCGACTGGAAGCCTCGCGTGCCGGTGCACCTGATCGCGGCGCGCGGCGACCGCGACGTCGTGTACGGCAACGCCGAGCAGTGCCTGGCCGACCTGCGCGCCCGCGGCGCCCGCGGCGACCTGTCCGACGTCGGCGACCTCACCCACTTCCCGGGCGCGCTCGCCGCCACCCCGCACGTACTGGCCCTCTTCCAGCACACCCGGTAAGGGGCCTTGCGGTGCCCGCCGGAGAGTGACATCGTCGTGATATCACATCGATATCGGAGGCTCCGGTGGGGACGACCGAAGACCCGGCGCGGCGGGTGCCCGCCGCGCTGGGTCTGGTGATTCTGGCGGTCGCCCTGGCCACGGTGCTCGCCGCGGGCTTCCTGCTGGGGAAGGCCGCGGCGGGCAGGTGCGTGCGGGTACGGCTGGAAGTGCCGGGTGTCATCGCGCGTGCGGACCGGACGGTACGACCAGTCACAACGAATTCGGAGGTGGGCGGTGCAGACGACCGAGCGCCCGGCACGGTGGATCCCCGGCGTGGTGGGCTTCGTGATCTTTCTGGTCGCCGTGGCGGTGTTGCTGGCCGGGTTCCGTGCGCAGCCGCCGGCCAGGGGCGTGCTGATCTTCTGCGGCGTCGTGGCCGGCGCGCTCGCCTGGCGGTCGATGGTGATCGTGCGGCCCAACCAGGCGGCCGTGCTGACCGTCTTCGGCCACTACGGCGGCACCCTGCGCCGGGCCGGCTGGTCGGCCGTCAACCCGTTCACCATGCGGGTCAGGGTCTCGCTGCGCATCCGCACGCTGGACAGTGACGTCCTCAAGGTCAACGACATCGACGGCAACCCGATCGAGGTGTCGGCGATGGTGGTCTGGCAGGTGGCCGACACCGCCAGGGCGGCGTTCGACGTGGACGACTACAACGACTTCGTCGCCCTCCAGACCCAGGCCGCGATCAGGCACGTGACCAGCCGCTACCCGTACGACGCCCCGGACGAGGCGCCGTCGCTGCGGTCGAACGCCGACGAGGTCACCACCACCATGCGGGAGGAGCTGCAGGACCGGCTGGCCGCCGCCGGCGTGACCGTCCTCGACGTCCGGCTGCGCCGGCTCGCGTACGCGCCCGAGATCGCCGGCGACATGCTGCGGCGGCAGCAGGCGAACGCGGTGGTCGCGGCCCGGTACCGGATCGTGGACGGCGCGGTCGGCATGGTGGAGGCGGCGCTGAAGCGGCTCGCCACCGACGGCGTGATCGACCTCGACGAGGAGCGCAAGGCCCAGATGGCCGCCAACCTGCTGGTGGTGCTGTGCGGGGACCAGCGCGCGCAGCCGGTCCTGAACACGGGCAGCCTGTACACGTGACCCGCAAGAAGTTCCTGCTGCGCATCGATCCCGACCTCTACGCGGCGCTGGAGCGGTGGGCGAACGACGAGCTGCGCAGCGTGAACGGGCACATCGAGTACCTGCTCACCCAGGCGGTGCGCAAGGCGGGCCGGGCGCCGCGGGCCCGGCCCGCCCGCGAGCCCGACCCGCCGGAGGAGCGCCACGACTAGCCCGTGTCTCGAAGTGGCTGCCAGGTCCGAAATCCGCCAGCCCGCCGCCCGTCTCGCCACGATCAAGGAGTTGTGGCCGCGTTGTCACATGAAAATGCGGCCACAATTCCTTGATCGTGGCCGCAGGGGTCCGAAATCCGCCAAGGGCATACAGACGGAAGCCGACTTTGAGACACGGCCTAGCTGGCCGGGTTGAGCGCGATCTGCCGGGTCGGCGGCGGCTGGCTCCACGGCAGCGGCGGTGACTTGGCCGCGCCGCCGTCGTACAGCCGCAGGTCGCCGGCGGGGTGGATGGTCAGCGTGCCGGCGGTGAAGGTGTCCGGCACGTCGAACAGCAGCGCGTTCTCCAGCGCCACCAGGCCGTCCTGGTGGTAGGTCCGCGCCGCCGAGCTGCCGCCCTGGTAGCTGACCGTGTACGTCCGGCCGGTGTCGAGGGTGAACCTGGCGCCCCAGGCCAGCGGGTCCAGCTTCGAGGCGTCGTCCGGCAGGGACAGGATCGTGGACTTGCTGGTGGACAGCACCAGCCACCCCCGGCCGGCGCTGGCCCAGCCCAGCCCCGGCACCCACGGCTCGACCGAGCCGGCGGTGTCGAAGTCGACCCGCACCACGGTGTCGTCGCGGGTGCCGTGGTAGTTGGTGTGGCCGTCCTCCGCGTACACCGTGCTGGCCAGCGTCACCCCGCGGTTGCGGTAGTACGGCGCGACCGCGTCCGGCCCGCGCGTGCCGGTGCGCACGTCCAGTGACTGGGTACGCCCGTCGTCGGTGAGGGCCAGCGTCGCGTGGTGCCCCTTCGGCACGCTCACCACCAGGCCCTCGCCGGCGACCTGGTTCGGGCTGGCGACCGGCAAGGTCCGGCCGTCCACGGTCACCGCCAGGCTGAACGTGCCGCCGCCGTCCGGATACGGCGCCAGCACCGGCGTGCCGGTGCTGTACAGGACGAGGAACTCCTGGCCGGGCGCTGCCCGGTAGCGGTTGGCGTAGGTCCTGGACACCTCCGCCTTGCCGAACCGCACGCCGAACCGCGGGCCGACCAGCGACGAGGCAGCCGGGTCGAGCGTCCGCAGGCCCCGGTACGGGGCGGGCGGCATCCCGGTGTCGGTGCCCACGTACCCGGCCGGTCGGGTCTGGAGCCCGTCGCCGCCGGTGGAGGCACCCCCGCCGCCTCCGCACGCCGCCAGCCCGGCCGCCGCCAGCCCAGCCGCCGCCAGCACCCGTGCGATCATGGCGAGGCGGACGGTACGGCGGACGTCGGGCGCGAGCGTTCCCGCGGGGTGCTGCGACATGGTTCGGCCCTCCCGGCACGATCACGACGAGTGACACCGTCGTGGTACCCCGGGCCGATTACCGGGCGATTACCGGGCCGCCCAGGGCCCGACCCCGCCGAGGTGCTCGACGGAGATGCGCAGCACGTAGCCGGGCGGCGGGTCGGGCATCGGCGGGAACTTGACGCCAGGCCCCAGGTACACCTCGGCCAGCCGCTGGAGCAGCTCGGGCGCGCCGCCCTCCTGGACCCGGGCGGTGCCGCGGGCGATCAGGTAGTTGGCCATGCCGAGCTCGTTGCTGCCGCCGGTCTCCATGGTCAGCACCACCCGCGGGTCGCGGCGGACATTGCGGACCTTCTGCCAGGCGCCGAGGTGGCCGGTGACGATCTCGTCGCCGTCCAGGCCGGTCCAGACGAGGGTCGCGTGCGGGCTGCCGTCCGGGTTCACCGTCACGAGGTGACCGAGATGGCCGCCGGTGATCGCCGCGCGGACCTCGTCGCTCAGCGCACATTCGTTGGGCACCGCACCAGGCTACCGCCGGGCTACCCGCCGGCATGGACTCCGGGCGCCGGGAACTGGTCGCGGAAGGTGAAGGCGTCCGGGGTCGGGCCGTGCTCGGCCAGCAGGTCGAGGCGGTACTCGGCGTCGGCGACGGTGGGGAGCTGGCCGGCCGGGATCCACCACAGCGCCTGGTGCGGGCGCTCCAGCCGGTCGGCCCACTCCCGGCGGCGGCGCAGCACGTTCAGGTGGGTGGTCGCGTAGACGAAGTTCCACAGGTCGTCGAGGGTCTCCCAGACCGACAGGTTGACGATCATCCGGTCGTCACCGAAGACCCGCAGCGCGGTGGCGTTGCCGGCCTCGGTCTGGAGCCGCCAGACGAACCCGGGGCTGCTGTCGGCGAGCGCGTTGACCGGGTCCAGCTCGGCCATGAAGCCGGCCATCACGGGACCGTCGAGGGGGCCGCGCATGCGCATGACGTTGACCTGTGCGACGTGGTGGGTGGCTGTCATGGCGCCTACTCTAAATCAATATCCGCTTGTTTTAGAAGCACCACGCAGCAGCGGCCCGGCGCCGGGTCCATCCGAGCCACCCTGTCGCCGCCCAGGCCGGCCAGCAGCCCCTCCACCAGCGCCAGGCTCATCCCGCACACCAGCGGCGGGAACTGCCTGGCCAGCGGGTGGTACGGGCAGTTGCGCAGCAGCACCCTGTCGCCGCCGTCGGCCGGCTCGTACCCCAGCGTGTCCAGCGCCGCGACCGGCTCGGGGCCGACCGTGGCCGCCACGTGCCGGCCGTACCGGCGGGCCGCCTCGTGCAGGGCGGTGTCCGCGCCGGCCTCCTCCACGGCCTCGGCCAGCAGCTCGGCGGCGGTCCGGTAGGCGCGCGGCGGCAGCGACACCGACCGCTCGCCGGCCGCCCGCCGGTACAGCTTCGCCGGCCGCCCGGCGCCGGGTCCGGACCGCCCGGTGAGCCGGCGGAAGCTCGCCTCCAGCAGGCCCACCTCGACCAGCCGGTCCAGGTGGAACGCTGCCAGCGGCCGGCTCACGCCCACCGCCTCGGCGGCCTCGTTCCGGCTCACCTCCTGGTGGGCGGCGGCGACGTACTCGTACAGCGCCCGCCGCGCCGGCTCGGCGAGCGCGCCGACGGCCTCCACGTCCTCGGTCACGCCTCCACTCTAAAACAGTCCAAGCCTGCCGGTAGAAGAAGCGTTCACAGGATGTTTAACCGTCGCCGGCTAGCGTCCGCGCCATGCGACGACGAGTGGACGGCAGGGTGGTCGCGGCGGTGGCCGCGGTGCTGTGCGTGCTGGCCCTGATCGTGGGCTTTGCCCCGCCCTCGCGGGCGGCGGAGGGCGGCGGGCCGCCGGCGGCGCTGCCGATCGTCACCCGGGGCGCGATCGACGCGTAGAACCGCGGCTCCCGGGCTGATCGCGGCAGTGTCGCAACTTGATGGTTGCCATTTACGGATTCTGATGCAACCCTGTAGTTGCGATACCCGACCCGGGAAAGGACACCGTGATGGAGACACCGTCGATCGTCTCGCCGGCGGAGTGGATGGAGGCGTGGCAACGACTGCTCGTGAAGGAGAAGGAGGTCCTGCGCGCGCATGACGCGCTGGCCGCGCTGCGGCGGCGGATGCCGTGGCAGGCCGTGGACAGGCAGTACGCGTTCGAGGGGCCCGAGGGCAGCGCGAGCCTGGTCGACCTGTTCCAGGGCCGGCGCCAGCTGATCGTCTACCGCGCCTTCTTCGAGCCCGGCGTGGACGGGTGGCCGGACCACGCCTGCCGCGGCTGCTCCATGATCGCCGACCACATCGGCAATCTCGCCCACCTGAACGCCAGGGACACCACGCTCGTGTTCGCCTCGCGCGCGCCGCAGGCGGACATCGCGCGTGTGAAGGCGCGGATGGACTGGAAGATGCCGTGGTACACGCTCACCGACGACTTCGACGTCGACTTCGGCGTGGACCAGTGGCACGGCACGAACGCGTTCATCCACAACGGGGACAGGGTGTTCCGCACCTACTTCACCAACAACCGCGGCGACGAGCCGCTGGGCAACACGTGGAGCTACCTCGACATCACCGCGCTGGGACGCCAGGAGAACTGGGAGGACTCGCCGGAGGGTTACCCGCAGACGCCGGCCTACGAATGGTGGGACTGGCACGACGAGTACGGCGAGCACGTGCCGGGGCGATGGTTCGGCGACCCGGACCCTGACGACCCCAACGACCCGCGGCCGCCGCGCGACCGATGATCGGGGACACCGCGCTCCGGCTGGTGCTGTCCGGGGTCTTCGCCGTCACGACCGCGTACCACCTGGTGCGGGTCGTGACGGCGACACCGGTGGCCGAGCGGGTCAGCGGCGGATGGCACGCGCTGACCGGCGTGGCGCTGGTCGCCATGGTGTGGTCGTGGGGAATGTCGGCAGTCTCGGACCTGGGTGTCGTGGTGTTCGGCGGCGCGGCGCTGTGGTTTCTCTACCGGGCGTCGGCGGAGCCGCGCGGCGGCGGCTGGTACCACGCGGCGATGGCGGCGTCGATGACGTGGATGTGGGCGTCGATGTCGCCGGGCGACACGACCGCCGGGATGTCGATGCCGTCGATGCGGGGCACGGACATGGCGGGGATGGACCGCGCCGGCGACCGGTCGGTGGCCCGGAGCGAGTATCTCCTGATCGGTGCCGGCGTGCTCTACCTCGTCGCGGCGGCGTGGTTCGCCTTCGTGCTGATCCGTGCGCTGGCGCGGAGGGGGCGGGGTGCCGGGGCATCGGATTCCGGCGCGAACGCCCTGATGGCCGCCGGCATGGCCACGTACCTTCTCGCCGCCGCCTGACCGCGACGGCAAGTTGAGAGAAAGTCTCAATAGGATGCTCGGGTGGCAGTACGGCTCAAAGACGTCGCCGCCCTGGCGGGCGTCTCCATCAAGACCGTGTCCAACGTCGTCCACGACTACGAGCACGTCGCCGCCGACACCAGGGCGCGCGTCCAGCGTGCCATCGACGAGCTGGGGTACCGGCCGAACCTGTCGGCCCGGAGCCTGCGGGCCGGCCGGAGCGGGCTCATCGCGCTGGCCGTCCCGGAGCTCGTCTCCCCGTACTTCGCCGAGCTGACGGCCGCGGTCATCGCCGCCGCCCGCGAGCACGCGATCACCGTGCTGGTCGAGGACACCGGCGGCGACGCCGAGACAGAGCTGCGCATCGCCAGCGGCCTGGGCACCCCGCTGCTGGACGGGGTGATCCTCAGCCCGCTGCGGCTGGACAAGGCGGCGCTGCTGGCCCGGCCGCACCCGGTGCCGCTGGTACTGCTCGGCGAGCGCGACTTCGACCTGGCCTGCGACCACGTGCTCATCGACAGCGTCGCCGCCGCCCGGGAGGCCACCGCGCACCTGGTCGGGCTGGGCCGGCGGCGGATCGCCGCGCTCGGCGCGCAGGCCGACCCGCGGATGGCGACAGCGCGGCAGCGGTTGCGCGGGTACGCGGAGGCGCTGGCCGAGGCCGGCCGGCCCGCCGAGCCGGAGCTCGCCCCGCCGGTGCGGTCGTACCGCCGCGCCGACGGCGCCGCCGGCCTGCACCGCCTGCTGGGCCTCGGCGAGCCGCCGGACGCGGTGTTCTGCTTCAACGACCTGCTCGCGCTGGGCGTGCTGCGGGCCGCGTACGAGTGCGGCCTGCGGGTGCCGGAGGACCTGGCGGTGGTCGGCGTGGACGACATCGAGGAGGCCAGGTACGCGGTCCCGTCGCTGACCACGATCGCGCCGGACCGCGCCGGGCTGGCCAGGGAGGCGGTCGCGGCCCTGGTCGCCCGCATCGCCGGCGGGTCGGGCGAGCCGGCACGGCGGCTGGTCGGCCACCACCTGGTCGTACGGGAGAGTACCGCGGGAAGAGGGTAGAAAAACTGCGCCGGCTGGCATAGAATTTGTGGCGTAATGCAGTGAGCCTTCTACCTGTGGAGGAGAGCGATGACCTCGTTGCGATTCGACCCCTTCCGCGAGCTGGACCGGTGGGCCGCCGAGGTGATGGGCGCCGCCCGCACCCCGCGGCTGATGCCGATGGACGCCTTCCGGCACGAGGAGTCGTACGTGCTGCGCTTCGACCTGCCCGGCATCGACCCCGAGTCGATGGAGGTCACGGCCGAGAACAGCGTGCTGACCGTGCGCGCCACCCGCAGGCACGACGGCCCCGAGGGCGCGGACTACCTGGTCTCCGAGCGACCGACCGGTTCCTACAGCCGGCAGATCTCCCTCGGCGACGGCCTCGACCTGGACAAGGTGTCCGCGGACTACCGCGACGGCGTGCTGACCGTGACGGTCCCGATCGCCGAGCGCGCCAAGCCGCGCCGGATCAGCATCGGCAGGGCCGAGGGCACCCACGAGGGTCACAAGGTGATCGCCGGCAGCACCGCCAGCTGACACCGAGCCCGGGATGAGGATGACAGGACCGTTACCGGGACCGTTCGCATTCGACGACGCGGACTACCCGGCGTACACGATGGGCGCGGCCGCCGAGATCCTCGGGGTCGCGCCCGGCTTCCTGCGCGGCCTCGGCGAGCACGGCCTGCTCGACCCGCGGCGGTCG
>JBJMIH010000186.1:0-20367 GCA_045806985.1 Mycobacteriales bacterium
GCCGTACCGACACCACGATGTCCTCGGCGCGCCGGCCGCCCCGGAGCATCCCGGACAGCAGCGCCTCACCGAGCTTTCCCGCACCCACCACCGCCAGTCGCTTCATGAGCATCCAGCGTAGTGCCCGCGCCGGGACTACTTCCGGCTGGCGAGCGCGCGCAGGAAGAACGCCACGTTGGCGGGCCGCTCGGCGAGCCGGCGCATGAGGTACCCGTACCACTCGGTGCCGTACGGCACGTACACCCGCACCGTCTCCCCCGCCTCGGCCAGCCGCCGCTGCTCCTCCGGCCGCACCCCGTACAGCATCTGGTACTCGTAGCTGCCCGGCTTGCGGTCGAACCAGCGCGCCCGCTCGGCCGCGATCCCGATCAGCCGCGGATCGTGGGTGGCGATCATCGGGAACCCGTCGCCGCCCATCAGGGTGTTCAGGCACCGGACGTAGGACAGGTCTACCTCGTGCCGGTGCTGGTAGGCGACGGACTCGGGCTCGTTGTACGCGCCCTTGCACAGCCGCACCCGCGACCCCGCGTAGGCCAGGTCGCGGCAGTCCGACTCGGTGCGGCGCAGGTAGGCCTGGAGCACCGCGCCCACGAACGGGAAGTCCTGCCGCAGCTCGCGCAGCGCCTCCAGGGTGGAGTCGGTGGTGGTGTGGTCCTCCATGTCCAGCGTGACCGTGGTGCCGGCGTTGGTGGCGGCCTGGCAGATCCGCTGCGCGTTCTCCAGCGCCCGCGCCGGGTCGACCAGCTGGCCGAGCGCGGTGAGCTTGAGCGAGACCTCCGCGCCGGCCGTCAGCCCGTCGGCGGCCAGCTGGGACAGCAGCAGCAGGTACGCGTCGGTGACCGCGCCGGCCATCGTCACGTCGCGGGTGTCCTCGCCGAGGTGGTCCAGGGTGACGGTGAGGCCTTGGGCGATCAGGTCCCTGCTGGTGTCGACCGCGTCCTCGGCGGTCTCCCCGGCGACGAACCGTCGTACGACCGCCCGGGAGATCGGGAACTTCTCGACGGCGGCGCGGGTCCGTCCGGAACCCGCGGCGGCCAGGATCGTACGGCGCAGCACCGGGACCTCCTTGTCCTGGAACTCTTGGCGGACCTGAGCCTACGAGTCAGAGTCTCGCGACCCAGAGCCGGGCGGTGTAGGGGACGGTGACGATCCCGTCCGGGAACGCCGCGACCAGCAGGCCGCGGACGGCGCGCAGGTACTCCGGCAGCTGGTCGCCGAGCTCGGCCACCGGCACGAACGAGCGCTCCGAGACCAGGTAGTCCTCGATCGCCATCCGCCGCTCCCAGCGGGCCTGGTGGCGCTGGATGTCGCTGAACAGCCCGAGGTCGGCGAGGCGCTCGCCGGCCCGCCACGGCGGCGGCTTGCGCTCCGGCCGGCCGCGCAGCGTCGCCAGCATGTCGCGCTTGGTACGGAACCAGTCGAGGTGGTCGGCGTCCGGGTTGTTCCACCAGACGGCGAGCGCGCCGCCGGGCCGCAGCACCCTGGCGATCTCGGTGGCGGCCTCCTTCTCCGCCATCCAGTGCCAGGCCGCGGCGAAGCAGACCAGGTCCGCGCAGTCGTCGCGGATCGGCAACGCGTGCGCGTCGGCGACCGCGGCCCGCAGCCCTGGCGTGCGCTCGCCGTTGCGGCGCAGCATGTTGTGGCTCAGGTCGAGGGCCAGCAGCCGCGCCCCGCGCAGCAGCAGCTCGCGGGTGGCGATCCCGGTGCCGGCCCCGCACTCCACCACCCGGGCGCCGGCCAGCGGTCTGGACAGGGTTTCGAGGGCGTCGTACAGGGACTGCGGGTAGGAGGGGCGGCCGGCGTCGTAGTGGTCGACGAGGTTGTCGAAGGGACTTCGGGTCATCTGGTGGCCACCCACAGGCGCGTGCGGAGCGGTTCGGCGACGGTGCCGTCCGGGAAGGCGGCACGCAGCTCGGCCTCCTCCTCGCGGAGGTATCCGGCCAGGTCGGGGATTGCCGCCACGTAGGACTTGGAACGCTGGTACACCAGGTACTCCTCGATCGAGAGTGGCCGGACCCAGTCCACCGCCGCGTGCCGGACGGCGCCGAACAGTCCCAGGGCGGACAGCTCGGCCCCGTAGTCCCGCTTGCGGTAGTCGCGCGTGTACCCAGGGCTCAGGGCTTCCAGCCGATCCTGCTGCCGGTCGTACCAGGGCTGCCCGTCCGCGGCCGCGTCGTTCCACCAGACCGCGAGCGACCCGCCCGGCCGCAGCACCCGCACCGCCTCGGCGACCGCGTCCGGCAGCCGCATCCAGTGCCAGGCCTGGGCGTAGCAGACCAGGTCGGCGGTACCGTCGCGGACCGGAAGCGCGTGCCCGTCGGCCACCGCGGCCGGCAACCCCGGAGTGCGGGCCGCGTTGCGGCGCAGCATCGCCTCGCCCAGGTCGGTGGCCAGCACGGTCGCGCCGCGGCCGCGCAGCGCCCTGGTCGCCAGTCCGGTACCGGCCCCGCATTCCACCACCAGCGCACCGGCCAGCCCGCCGGCGTACCCGGCGAGCGCGTCGTACAGCGCGTCGGGATAGCTCGGGCGGGCGGCGTCGTACTCCTCGACCAGCGCCTCGAACGGCGTACGGGTCATGTCGTGCGGTCCGGGGCGGCTTCGGGGGCGGCTTCGGGGGCGGCCAGGTGGAGGCGGGCGAAGGCGAGCGCCTCGGCCAGGTCGGCCTCCCGGGTGACCGCGTCGACGCGGCGGGTGTTGACCTCGACGACCACGGTGCCGGCGAAGTCCCGGGCGGCCAGCTTGCCGAGCAGGTCGGCGCAGGGCTGGGCGCCGCGGCCGGGGATCAGGTGCTCGTCCCGGTTGGTGCCGCCGAACCCGTCCGCCAGGTGCACGTGGGTGAGCCGGTCGCCGGCCAGGTCGGCCAGGGCGAGCGGGTCGTCGCCGGCGGTGGCCGTGTGCGACAGGTCCAGGGTGAAGTGGGCGTGGTCGTCGCTGAACGGGTTCCAGCCGGGCGCGTACCCGGAGAACGTCCGGCCCCTGGCCCGCAGCGGGAACATGTTCTCCACCGCGTACCGCACCCCGTCGTCCCGCATCGCCGCCAGGTCGGCGGCGAACGTCCTGGCGTAGTCCCGCTGCCAGCGGAACGGCGGGTGCACGACGACCGTCTGCGCGCCGAGCGTGGCGGCGGCCCTGGCCGACCTACGCAGCTTCTCCCACGGGTCGGTGCCCCACACCCGCTGGCTGATCAGCAGGCACGGCGAGTGGATCGCCAGCACCGCGACCCCGTAGTGCCTCGACAGCCGGCCCAGCGCGTCCACGTCCTGGCTGACCGGGTCGGGCGAGACCATGACCTCGACGCCGTCGTACCCCAGCCGGGCGGCCAGAGCGAACGCGGCGGTGGTGGACTCCGGATACACCGAGGCGGTGGACAGGGCCACCGGGGCCGCCGGGATCCGGACTCCGCTCATGCCTCCCAGGCTAGCGGGACACAGGCGACACAACCCGGACGCACGAGCCGTGGTGAGCTGGGTCACCTACTCTGAGCTGGTGACCCATGCAGTTGAACGGCGGGAAGTCGGACTGGACTTCGCCCGCGAGTGGGTGGAGTTCTACGACCCCGCCCAGCCGGACCATCTGATCCGCGCCGACCTCACCTGGCTGCTGTCGGCGTGGACGTGCATCTTCGGGCGCGGCTGCCACGGCATCCTGGCCGACCGCCCCGACGACGGTTGCTGCTCGCACGGGGCCTTCTTCACCGACTCGGCCGACCAGAAGCGGACCAAGGCCGCCGCCGCCCAGCTCACCGACGAGCTGTGGCAGTACGCCAAGGTCGGCCGGCGCAAGGGCGTGGTGGAGAAGGACGAGCTGGACGGCGAGCCGGCCAAGCGCACCCGCAAGGTGGACGGGGCGTGCGTGTTCCTCAACCGGCCCGGGTTCGCGGCCGGCGCGGGCTGCGCGCTGCACCTGCTGGCGCTGCGCACCGGCCAGCACCCGATGGAGACCAAGCCGGAGGTGTGCTGGCAGCTGCCGGTCCGCAGGGAGATCACCAACGCCGAGCGGGCCGACGGCTCGGAGATCACGCTGACCACGCTGACCGAGTTCGACCGGCGCGGCTGGGGCGAGGGCGGCCACGACCTGCACTGGTGGTGCACGGGGTCGCCGGAGGCGCACGTGGCCACCGAGCGGCTGTACGAGTCGTACCAGGCCGAGCTGGTCGGGCTGATCGGGCAGCCGGCGTACGACGAGCTGGCGCGGCTGTGCAAGGAGCGGCTGCGCACCGGGCTGATCGCCGAGCACCCCGCCACCGCCGAGGCCGCCCGCAGGACCTGATTCGGCCGTTGTCGGCCCTGTGGTGACAAGTTCCCGTCAGGCGGTGGTGCCTGGCGACCGCGTGTGTCAGCTTTGATCTAGGCTGACCGGATCGTACCGACTCATATTTCCCTCATGTTTTCCGCAGAGCCAAGATGTCGAGCTAGGAGCGATGATCTTTCCGCAGGACGCCCATAGGGGACTGGTGGGCAAGTGAGCCAGCCGGCCTCGGCTGACCAGCCGGCCGGAAGCCCCGCCAGGGCACGTGCGGTCTTCGCGTACGGCGAGTATCGCGCGGTGTGGTTGGCGCAGGTGCTGTCGCTGTTCGGCGACCGTCTCGCCCGCATCGCGCTCACCGTCCTGGTGTACGACCGGACCGGCTCGCCGCTGCTCACGGCCCTGGTCTACGCGGCGACGTTCCTGCCGTTCCTGGTCGGCCTGCCACTGTCCGGCCTCGCCGACCGGGTGCCGCGCCGGCAGGTGATGGTCGCCTGCGACGTGATCCGCGCCGGCCTGGTGACGCTGATGGTGATCCCCGGCCTGCCGGTGCCGGTGCTGATCGTGCTGATCTTCGGGGTGGGCCTGGGCACGCAGCCGTTCTCGGCGGCCAGGGCCGGGCTGATGCGGGACATCTTCGAGGACCGGACGCTGTACCGGCGGGCGCAGGGGGTGGCGAACGCCTCCTTCGAGACCACCCAGATCGTCGGCTTCGCCGTCGGCGGCGCGGCGGTGGCCCTGCTCGGCACCCGCGGCGCCCTGATCGTCGACGTGGTCACCTTCGTGGCCTCGGCGCTGCTGCTGACCGCCTGCGTGAAGACCCGGCGGCAGACCTCCGACGAAACCCGCGACTGGCGCAGCGACCTGCGGGCCGGGGTGCGCCTGGTGTTCGGCGACCCGTGGCTGCGCTCGCTGGTCGGGTTGGCGTGGCTGGCCACCTTCTACATCGCGCCGGAGGCGATCGCGGTGCCGTACGCCCGCAGCCAGGGTGGCGGCCCGCTCGCGGTCGGGATGCTGCTGGCCGCCAACCCGATCGGCTCGGTGATCGGCAACGTGCTGGTGACGAGCAGGCGGGTGGGCGAGCAGACCGCGCAGCGGTGGATGGTGCCGATGGCGGTGGCGTGCGGCCTGCCGCTGATCGCGTGTGCCTTCCAGCCGGGGCTGGTGGTGTGCTGGGTGCTGTGGTTAATCTCGGGCGTCTTCACGGGGTACAACGTGCCGGCGCAGGCGGCATTCACGTTCGCCCTGCCGGTGGACAGGGTCGCTCAGGCCATGGGCCTGGTACAGGCCGGACTACAGGTGGGCCAGGGGGTGGGGCTGCTGTTGGCGGGGGCCGCCGCGGACTGGCTGTCACCGCTGGCCGTGGTCGCGTTGTTCGGCGGGGTCGGAATCGCCGCCGCGGTGGGCATCGCGACGCAGATTCGCGGCGCGAGCGCAAGCTCTCTGTAGTCACTTGCTTACACGCGACCGTACTTTGGCATTCCCTAACTGTCAGAGCGGCCTTACCGTCTTTACTAAGCGCCGCGGAGCCTGCCCTGTCCGCCCGCGGCCTCGAACGAGGAAGGGGTTCGTCGTGCTGAGCTACGAAAAAGACTGGAACTAGTGTTCGATGGAAAGCCGGCCAGAGTGCGGCACAGTCAGCGACCTGCGGGGGTCGGATGGCGGACGCCCTGCGGCCAGTTCCGACCCCCTTACCTTCGGCAAATGACCCGGCCACTCTATGCTTTGTCCCAGATAAAGTCACTCTGAACCCCAAAGAGCTTTTTGTCCGGTCCTCGGACAGATCCCGGAGGATGGATGCGCGTGAGCCTTATCCGGCGCAACCCGCTGGACTGGTTGATCGCGACCGTCACCGCCACCGCGACCCTCGTGCTGGCAGCGTCGATCGTGATAGGCGTCCGTGCGGGCGTACCTCCGTGGACCCACTTCGCGGCCGCTGTCGCGCTCGCCGCCGGCGCCGCCGCCTTCCCCATCGAGCTCCGCAGGGGACCCCGGCTCAACTGGGGTGAGCTCGCGCTGATGCTCGGGCTGGCCCTGCTCAGCCCGGCCTGGCTCGTGGTCGCGACGGCCGGGAAGGCACTCGGCGCGCGGCCGTACGAGCTGCGCAAGACCGTCTACAACACCGCCGCCCGGTGCCTCGCGGTCGCGGTCGCGGTCACGGCCGCCCGCGCCCTGCACCCCGGCGACTACCGCGTCTCCCAGCCCCGGGCCGTGCTCGCGATGGCCGCCGCCGCGCTGATCGCGGCCATCATGAACGACGTCTTCGCGACCGCGGCGATCAGCGTCGCGCAGCACCGGCCGTGGCGGCGGGTGGCCCTCGACGGCACCGCCGCCAACATGATCATGGTGGTCGGCAACATCGTCGCCGGCCTCACCATCCTGGGTCTGGCCGAGTGGCAGCCGGCCACGCTGGTGCTGCTGCCGCCGGCCTTCCTCGGCCTGCGGCACCTGTACGCCAGCGGGTTGCGCTCCAGCGAGGACGCCCAGCTCTCCCGCGGCCTGGTGCAGGCGCACCGGCGGGTGCTGTCCTCCCTCGACCGCGACGGCGTGGCGAGCACGCTGGCTGACGAGGCGGCCCGGCTGTTCCGGGCCCCGTACGTGCTGGTCTCCGGCAGCGACGGCGAGGCGCTGGCCAGCGGCGGCGACGCCGGGCTGGCCGAGGACGGGCCGGTCATCACCGAGCCGCTCCAGGTGGCCGGCGAGGAGCAGGGCCAGCTCACGCTGATGTTCACCCACGCGGTGCAGCTCAGCGAGCGCGAGCAGGAGGCGCTGACCACGCTGGCCGACGCCGGCGCCGTCGCCATCGAAAAGGCCGAGCTGCACGCCAAGGCCCAGCACGACGCGATCCACGACCCGCTCACCGGACTGCCGAACCGGCGGCGGCTGCTGGACGTGCTGGAGGCCACGCTCGCCGCGAAGACGGCCGGCGTCGAGGAGGGCAGCGGCCGGGTCGCGCTGCTGCTGGTCGACCTCGACCACTTCAAGGACGTGAACGACAAGCTCGGCCACCCCGTCGGCGACCTGGTGCTGCTCCAGGTGGCCGAGCGGCTGCGCGCCGAGGTGCGGCAGGGCGACATGGTGGCCCGGCTGGCCGGCGACGAGTTCGCGATCGTGCTGGACGACCTGCCCGGCGGCCGGGAGATGCTGCCGGCAGCCCAGTCCGCCGCCCTGGAGGTGGCCGAGCACCTGGTCGGGGTGCTGGGCCGGCAGGCACACGTGGACGGCGTGGAGGTCGGCGTCGGCGGCAGCATCGGCGTCGCGCTGTGGCCGGACAACGCCGCCACCGTGGACGAGCTGTACCGGTGCGCCGACATCGCGCTGTACGACGCGAAGAAGCACCGCGGCAGGGTGTGCCGGTACGACCGGCGCAACGACATCGCCGCGATCAAGCGGCTCCAGCTCGAACCGGCCCTGACGGACGCGCTGGCCGCCGGCGACCAGTTGGTGCTGCGGTACCAGATGCAGGTGGACCTGTTCACCTCCGGCGCGATCGCGGCCGAGGTGTTCACGCACTGGCGGCACCCGACGCTCGGCGTACTGCCGGAGAGCACCGTGCGCCAGGTGGCGTCCCGCTGCGGCCTCCAGACCAAGGTGACCCGGTACACGCTGGACCGGGCGCTCGCCGACCGGCGCGGCTGGGCCGAGTCGGCCGGGGTGGACCTGCCGGTCGCGGTCAACCTGAGCCTGCACGACCTGCTGGACAAGCGGCTGCCGGCCGCGGTCGCCCGGCTGCTGGCCCGGCACAACACCCCCGGCGACCGGCTCACCCTGGAGATCTCCGAGTCGATCGGGGTCGGCGGGCTGGACACGGTGGCCGAGGTGATGGCCGGGCTGGCCGCGCTCGGCGTGCAGCTGTCGCTGGACGGGTTCGGCACCGGCGGCGCCTCGCTGGTGCTGCTGCACGAGGCGGAGGACATCCACGAGGTCAAGATCGACCAGTCGCTGGTCGCGCGGCTGGACCGGCCGGCGGTCGGCGACCTGATCCACGCCATGATCGATTCCGCGCACAGCCTGCGGAAGCGGACCGTGGCACTTGGGGTGGAGGACGCCGACCAGATGCAGGCCCTGCACCGGATGGGGTGTACGGCGGTGCAGGGCGTGGTGCAGTCGGAAACGCTGGGCGCGGACGGCAGCGGGCACGGATCGCTGTTCGGGCCGCCGATGCCGGCAGGGGAGGTACCGGCGGCGCTGCGCCGCGCGGCGGCGGAGAAGCCCCGCGGCGGGGCGACCGTCATCGCGTTCGGGCGCAGGTAGTTGACAGGTTGGGCGAGATAAGGACACTATTTGTCAGCAGTGTCCTCGGGCACAGCATGCCTGCCTCGGTGGTGCCGTACCGCCTCAACCTGGCAGTCCCGTATCAGTAGTTCAGGGAAGAGGTTGTGGGGGGAGGTACGGCACCACCGACCTTATTGGTGCGGTAGGAGATGATGGACGCACCATGAGGACGAAGCGGCGTAACAGGGGAAGCCGATGAGCAGCCAACCGGCGCGACGCCCGGAGCAGGAGACGGTCGGCACGACGGCGTCAGAGCACGCCGCAGTGCTGACGTTGAACCGTGGGCTGGCGATCGTGGACTACCTGTCCGACCACGGCCCACGCACGGTCAACGACGTGGCCGAGGCGCTCAGCCTCGGCAACCGCACCGCCCGCCGGCTGATCGACACCCTCGCCAGCTGGCAGCTGGTCGCACCCGCGAGCGACAGATCCCGGGACCGGCTGTGGGCGCTCGGCCCGAAGGCCGGCGAGTGGGGCCGCCGGTACTCCGGCGACACCACCCCGCCCGCCGAGGCCCCGCGGCCCGACCTGCGCCGGCTCGCCGACCTGGTCGGCATCGTGGACGTGGCCCGGCCGGAGATGCGCCGGCTCGCCGACGCGGTCGCCCTCACCGTGACGCTGTCCGGCACCCGCGGCCGGCGGTGCACCGCGCTGGACTGGGTGGAGCCCATCCAGGGCGCCGCGGCCACGCCGTACCCGCGCAGCCAGGACGAGCCGCCGCTGGACTCCTGCGCCGGTGGCCGGGCGATCCTGCTGGGCCGCCAGCCGGAGCCGGACGAGGACGCCGACCTCGAGCGCTGCCGCAACCGGGGTTGGGTCACCACCTCCGAGGCCGGGGTGACCTGGATCGCGGTGCCGATCTACCGGGCGCCGGGCGAGGCGGCCTGGTACAGCCTGGGCGTGGTCGGCTCCGACGAGGACGTGCGGCCGCGGTCCAGCGAGGTCGTCACCGCGCTGCTGGACGCCGCCGAGCGGATCAAGCCGCACCCGCGCCCGGCGTTCTGACCTGCTCGTTAAGCGACCAGTCAGGCGAACCTTCAGCGGCGTGACCGATCTTCGGGATGTCCGGAACACCGACATCCCGAGGAGTTGGAACTCATGTCACTCCGCACGCTGGTCCTGGTGCCGGCGCTGGCGCTGGCCGCCATCGTCGTGCCGGTGACGGTGGCGCAGAACGCGTACGCCGACCCGACCTGGTACGTCCAGTCGCAGAAGGTCGTCAAGCTGGCCCGCAGCCAGCTCGGGTACCACGAGCACGGCGCCAACTGCCAGAAGTACGGCCCGTGCGAGGAGTGGTGCTCGCTGTTCGCCACGTGGGTGTGGGACAAGACCGTCAACAATGTCCCGAGGTACGCCTTCACCGGCGACGTCTACAAGTGGGGCGGCCGGCACAAGCTGAACTACGGCAAGTCCAACCTGAAGAAGCACATCCGCCCCGGCGACGCCCTCCTCTTCGGCACCGGCCCCTCCAGCACCTCCACCAGCACCCACATCGGCCTGGTCGAGAAGGTCTCCGGCAGCAAGGTGACCCTCATCGAGGGCAACTCCGGCAACAGGGTGGCCCGCCACACGTACACCATCTCCAGCCACCGCTTCTACGGCGGAGTCCACCCCACCTCCGCCTACCCCCGCTGACCCCACCCCGCCAGTGGCCCCACCTCCCGGAGGTGGGGCTACTGCATCACAATGTGAACTATAGTCTGAGTCATAATTTGAGCTATGCTACTGTCCATGGCCATGACGACAATGCAGCTGGACACCGAGGTACGCGACAGGCTCGCCGAGATCGCGGAACACGACTTCAACGGCGCGACCCTGGGCGAGGCACTCCGCCGCCTGGTTCGGGAGCACGAGATCAACGAGATCATTCAGCGCTACGAGGAACTACGCGCCGACCCTGAGGAGTGGGAAAGCTACCAGGCCGAGGCACGATTGACCGATCAAGTGGCCGGCGACGGCCTGCCGGACGCGCGCGAGGAGTACCCGGAGTACAACCAGTGAGTCGACCGCTGAGGCCCTCACCCTGGCAGGTGTGGCTGGTCGATTTCGGCGAACCGGTGGGCCACGAGCAGGGCGGCCAACGGCCCGCCGTTGTCGTCAACTCGTCCACCTATCGGCGGTTCCCCATCGACACAGCGCTCGTCGTCCCGGTGACCACACGCGACCGCGGGCTGCGCCATCACGTACGCGTCGACTCGGCCGAGTCGGGCTTGGACCGGCCGAGCTGGGCCCGCACGGAGGAGATCACCGCCGTGTCGACTCTGAGATTCTTGCGGTCACGACCCTTTGGCACGGTGTCGGCGCGGGAGATCGAGCAGTTGTGCTCCTGGCTGCGGGAGATGGTGGCGTTCTGCTGACTCCGCTACTCGAGGAGGAGGGTGACGGGGATGTTGTCGCGGGTGGCCTTGGAGTAGGGGCAGACCTGGTGAGTGGCGTGGAGGAGGTTCCGGGCGGTTTCGCGGGTGAGGTGGTCGGGGAGTTCGACGCGGAGGGTGGCGTCGAGGCTGTAGCCGCCGACGCCGTTGGGAGCCAGGCCGATCTCGGCGGTGACCGCCGCGTCGGAGACGTCGAGGCCGTCGCGGGCGGCGACCAGCCTCATCGAGGTCGCGAAGCAGGCGGCCCAGCCGGCGGCGAAGAGTTGCTCGGGGTTGGTGCCGGACCCGTCGCCGCCCATCTCGACGGGGAGGGACAGCTTGAGGTCGAGCTTGCCGTCCGAGGTGACCGCGCGGCCGTCCCGGCCGGCTGAGGTCGCGACCGCGGTGTAGACGTTGGACATGGGGACTCCTCATCGGTAGTAGACAGACCTGTCTGTCTCGCTGGCAGACTAGACAGATCTGTCTGGTACCGTCAAGGCGTGGTCACCGCACTCTCCGAGAGCCCGGCTCGCCGTCGGGTGCTGGACACCGCGACCGCGCTGTTCTACGCCGAGGGCGTGCACGCGGTCGGCATCGACCGGATCATCGCCGCGGCCGGCGTGGCGAAGGCGACCTTCTACCATCACTTCCCGGCCAAGGATGAACTGGTCAGGGCGTACATCGAGGAGCAGAGCAGGCTGGGGCGGGCCGCCGTGGCGGCGCTCGGCGAGCGGCCGCCGCGGGAGGCGGTGCTGGCGATCTTCGACCAGATCGCCGACGCCGCCGCCCAACCCGGGTACCGCGGCTGTCCCTTCCTCAACGCCGCCGCCGAGTACCCCGACCCGGACAGCCCCGTCCGCCGGGCGATCGACACGCACCGGCGCTGGAAGCAGGGCCTGCTCCGGGACCTGCTCGCCGCCGACGGGTACCCGGACCCGCGGCGTACCGCCGAGGTCCTCACCCTCCTCGGCGACGGCCTGCTGGTCATCGGGCATCTCGACCGCCCGCCCCGGTTCCGCGAACTGGTCCGCGACACCGTCACCGCGATCCTGGACGCCCACCGCGACAGCGGAACGTGACCACGGCCGACCTTTGGCGGCGTCCTTGACATGTGGGTTTGTCCGTTTCACCCTATGGGAGCGCTCTCATACCTCCCTACCCCCGCCTGGAAGGGACCAGTCCCGTGTCACACCACCCGCTCCGCCGGCTCCGGGCACCCGCCGTGCTCGCGGCGCTCGGCGCGCTGCTGCTCGTGCCGGCGGCATCCGCCCACCTCGCGCTGGCCGGCACCGTCGACCCGCTCGCCGTCTCCGACTGCAGCCAGACCGGCACCATCTCGGTGAACAACGGCGAGTACACCATCCAGAGCAACGAGTGGAACTCCAGCGCCCCGCAGTGCGTGACCTCCACCGGCGGCACCGCCTGGTCGGTCAGCACCGCCAACTTCAACCTGCCGACCAACGGCGCGCCGGCCACCTACCCGTCCATCTACAAGGGCTGCCACTGGGGCGCCTGCACCTCCGGCAGCGGCCTGCCGATCCAGGTCAGCCAGCTCGGCTCGGCGACCAGCTCGTGGAGCACGTCGCAGCCGGGCTCCGGCGCGTACGACGTCGCCTACGACATCTGGTTCAACTCCACCCCGACGACCCCCGGCCAGCCCGACGGCACCGAGATGATGATCTGGCTGAACAGCCGGGGCGGCGTGCAGCCGTTCGGCTCCCAGACCGGCACCGCCACCATCGCCGGCCACAACTGGAACGTCTGGACCGGTCAGCAGACCAGCTGGAAGATCATCTCCTACGTGCTCAACCCCGGCGCCACCTCGATCAGCAACCTCGACATCAAGGCGATGATCAGCGACTCGGTGGCGCGCGGCTCGCTCAACCCCTCGCACTACCTGCTCGACGCCGAGGCCGGGTTCGAGATCTGGCAGGGTGGCCAGGGCCTGGCCACCACCAGCTTCTCCTTCAGCGCCAGCACCGGCGGCAACAACGGCGGCGACACCCAGCCGCCCACCACCCCGGCCAACCTGGCCGTCACCGGGACGACCAGCAACAGCGTCTCGCTGTCCTGGAGCCCGTCCAGCGACAACGTCGGCGTCACCGGGTATGCGGTGTCGCGGAACGGCACCCAGGTCGGCACCGCCTCCGGCACCTCGTTCACCGACACCGGGCTGAGCGCGTCCACCCAGTACAGCTACACCGTGCGGGCCAGGGACGCGGCCGGCAACCTGTCGGCGGCCACCGGACCGGTCACCGCGACCACCACGGCCGGCGGCGGAAGCGGCACGCCGACCTGCTCGGCCACGCTGCACGTCGACAACCAGTGGAGCGGCGGGTTCACCGCCACCGTAACCGTCACCAACACCGGCACCGTGCCGATCCAGACGTGGCGGGTGACCTGGACCTGGCCGGGCAACCAGCAGATCACCAGCCTCTGGAACGGCAACGTCACGCAGAGCGGGACGTCGGTGAGCGTGACCAACATGGGGTACAACGGGGCGCTGGCGCCGGGCGCGAGCACCAGCTTCGGCTTCCAGGGCTCCGGCGGCGCCAATGGCGTCCCCACCAACCTGACCTGCACCGCCACCTGACCCTGACCCTGACCGGCCGGGGCGGATATTCGGTGTCGCGGGCGGCGGTCGCCGGGTCATGATGCGTTCATGACCGCGCGACCGCCGCTCCCGCCCACCGCCGCCACGGCGGAAGGGGCGCGGCGACAGCGCGTCCTCGCCCCGACCGGACGGGCCGCCCGCGTCCAGCCGTGACGGCGGCCCCCGCGGGGGCGCTGGTGGCGGGAGTGCTGGCCGGGTACGGCGTCGCCGTGCCGGTCGGCGCGATCGCGCCCCTGCTGATCAGCCTCACCGCCCGTACCTCGCTGCGCGTCGGCGCCGCCGCCGCCCTCGGGGTCGCCACCGCGGACGGGGCGTACGCCCTGGTCGCGGTCGCCGGCGGTACGGCGGCCACCCGCGCCGTCACGCCGATCGCCACGCCGCTCCGGTGGGTCGCGGCGGCCGTCCTCGTCGCGCTCGCGGTCCGGACGGCGGCGGGCGCCCTGCGCCGGCGCCGCGCCGGCCCCGCCACGGCCGGTACCGGCGCCCTCGCCAGCCCGCCCCGCGCCTACCTGGGCCTGCTCGGCCTGACGCTGCTCAACCCGGCAACGATCGTGTACTTCGCCGCGCTCGTCCTCGGCCGGCAGGCCGCCGGCGGCGGCGGGGCGCTGACCGGCGCGGCGTTCGTCGCCGGCACGTTCGCGGCCTCGGCGAGCTGGCAACTGCTGCTGGCCGGCAGCGGCAGCGTGCTCGGCCGGCTGCTCACCGGCTCGCGCGGCCGCCTCGCCACCGCGCTGGCCGGCAGCGCGGTGGTCCTCCTCCTCGCCGCCAGCCTGCTCAGGTGACCGCCTCCCGCGCCCGATCGAGCAGCTGGCGGGCACGGGCCTCCCGGATCGCGGCCTCGCCGTCGCGGTACCGGGCGAGCGCCGCCTCCGCATGGCGGACGGCCGCCTCCGGTTCGCCCGCGTGCAGGCGAATGGTGGCCAGCGCGAACAGCGCGTCGGCCTCCATGAGCCGGTACTGGCGCTTCGAGGCCAGCGCGAGCGCCCGGGTGGCGTGCTCCAGCGCCTCCGCGACGCGTCCGGTGGCCTGGCAGGTGAGCGCCAGCCCGACCAGCGCGTTCGCCTCGGTGTAGCCGTTGCCGGACGCCCGGCTGAGCCGGATCACCCGGCGGAAGCACGACTCGGCCGTGTCGAGGTCGCCGAGCCGCCGGCAGATCTCGCCGAGCGTCCGGGTGGCCAGCTCCTCCATCCACCGGTGCCCGGCGTCCACCGCGACGGCCCGGGCAGATTCGGCCGTGGCGCGGGCCAGGTCCAGGTCGCCGCTGTCGGCCTGGATCTCGGCCAGCACCTCCAGCGCGTTGGTCTCGATGGTGCGAGCGCCCAGCCGCCGGGCCGCCTCCAGCGACTCGTCCGCGTACCGCCTGGCCTCCTCCAGCCGGCCCATGTCGTGCAGGTAGGAGGCCACGTTGGCCTGCTCCATCCCCATGCCGTGCCCGCGCGGCCGGTCGGCCAGGGGCCGCGTGCAGGCCACCGCCTCGCCCAGCCGGCCGAGCCCGTACAGGGAGACGCCCAGGTTGGTGGACGCCCAGTCCCTGACCCAGGTCAGCCGGTGCGCGTCGCTGTACTCCAGCACTTCCCGGAACAGGTCGACCGCCCGGGCGACCTCGCCCTTCATCTGGTGGACGGTGGCGATCCCGTTGAGCGCCGCGGCCACGCCATAGGGCGAGTCCGCTGCCCTGGCCGCCGCCAGGGACTCCTCGTTGTGCTCCAGCGAACCCTCCAGGTCGCCCCGCCGCCGGGCGGCGTTGGCGAGCACCCGGTGGGCGATCATCGCGCCCGCCGCGTCGCCCGCCTCGGTGGCGGCCGCCAGCGCCGTCCGGCCGAGATTCGTCCACAGGTCGACGTGCCCGCGCCGGTGCAGCACCGTGCTCAGGGCGTGGGTGAGCTGCCAGGCGATCTCGCGGGGCCCGCGGGTGGCGGCGTGCGTGGCGACCGCGTGCAGGTTGGTCAGCTCGGACTCGACCCAGGCCAGCGCGGCCTCGTCGGTGGCGAAGGCGAGTGGCTCCCTGGCCGGGTCGGGCGGGGCGACGTGATCGGTGTGCGGGTAGAGCGCCAGGTGGGCGGCTTCGGCGGTAGCGACGTACCAGCGGGCGAGGCGGGTGACATCGTCGGTGTCGGCGGGTTCGGCGCGCAGCCGGGCGTACTCGCCGACCAGGTCGTGCAGGGAGTACCGGCCGGCCTCGATCCTGATCAGGTGGGCGGCGGCCAGCCGGCGCAGCGACCGGCCGGTCTCGGCCGCCGGCGTGCCGGCGAGCGCGGTGGCGGCCGGTAGGCCGATGTCGGTGCCGGGGGCGAGGCCGAGGAGCCGGAACAGTCGCCGGTCGGCGGGGTGCAGGCGCTGGTAGGACAGGTCGAAGGTGGCGCGGACGGAGGCGTTCGGGTCGCCGGGTACGGCCAGTTCGGCCCACCGGTCCTGGCGTAGCAGCGCGACCTGTGCGGCGAGGGGCTGGTCGGGTGTGGCGGCGAGCTGGGCGGCGGTGATCCGCAGGGCGAGTGGCAGGTGTCCGCACAGCGCGGCCAGTTCGGCGGTGGCGGCCGGTTCGGCGGCGACCCGAGGCTCGCCGAGCACGCCGGCGAGCAGCGCGCGGGCCTCGCCGGGGTTGAGCACGTCGAGGGTCAGTCGCCGGGCGCCTTCCCGGGCGACCAGCCCGTCCAGCCGGTCCCGGCTGGTGACCAGGACCAGGCAGCCTGGCGAGCCGGGCAGCAGCGGCCGGACCTGGTCGGCGTCGCGGGCGTTGTCCAGCAGCACCAGCACCCGGCGGCCGGCCAGCACCGACCGGTACAGCCCGACGGCGTCGTCCAGGTCGACCGGTACCCGCTCGGCCGGCACGCCGAACGCCCGCAGGAACCGGCCCAGCGCCTCCAGCGGCCGCAGCGACTCGGCGTGGGCGTAGCCGCGCAGGTCCACGTACAACTGGCCGTCCGGGTACTCGCCGGCCAGCCGGTGCGCCCACCGCAGCGCCAGCGCGGTCTTGCCCACCCCGCCGAGCCCGTCCAGTGCGGAGATCACCACCGAGCCGGCGCCCTCGGCGGCCCCGTGCAACCCGTCCAGCTCGGCCAGTTGCGCCGACCGGCCGGCGAACCCGGCGGTCTCCGGCGGGAGCTGGGCGGGTACCACCGCCGGCCAGGCGGGTGGCTCAGCCGCCGTACCGGGCTCGGCGGCGTCCCGGCCGGGCGGGCCGGGCAGGTCCTGGCGCAGCACCCGCAGCAGGGTGTCGCTCAGCTCCCGGCTCGGATCGACACCCAGCTCGTCCGCCAGCCGGAGCCGCAGCCGCTCGTACCGCTCCAGCGCCTCGGCCTGCCGCCCGGCGGCGGCGAGGGCCTCGATCAGGCCGCCCTGCACGGCCTCGTCCAGCGGCAGCTGGCCGGCCACCGGCGACAGCACGTCCACCGCCTCGCGGGCCCGGCCCAGCCGCACCAGTGCCGCGCCGCAGGCGAGGGTCGCGGTGGCCAGGCTCTCCCGTAGCCGGCCGGCCTCGTCGTCCTCCTCCGCGCCCAGCGTGGTCCCGGCGAGCGGCTCGCCGCGCCACAGGTCCAGCGCGGCGGCGAGCAGCCGCGCCCGCTCGCCGGGCTCGCTCTCCGGTACCGCCTCGGCGGCCGCCACCAGCCGCCCGAAGCGGTCGGCGTCCACCGGGCCGACCAGCGCGTACCCGGTCGGTGTCGACTCGATCCGGACCGCGTCGCCGGTGGTCTCCCGCAGCCAGCCGCGCAGGCGGTGCACGGACACCGGCAGCGACGACCGGTGCCGCGCCGCCGACTCCCCCGGCCACAGCGCCTCGGCCAGGTCGGTCCGCGACCTGCCGGCCCGGCCGGCCAGCGCCAGGATGCCGAGCAGCGCCCGGTTGCGTGGCGAGGACGGGGCCAGTACCCGCTCGCCGGCCCGGACGGCCACCGACCCGAGCACGAGCACCTCGACCTCTTCCACGCGTCCAGTTTCCCAGCACGCCGGGCGGCGCTACCGGCGCAGGCGGATCACGTGCCCGGCGGCCGCCGCCGGCAGCAGCAGCACCAGGAACACCACCAGCAGCGGCAGGCCGGGACCGGGCCTGCCGGCGTGCCGGGGCGGCGGCGTGGCGGCGGCGCGTGCCGGCACGCTCGGGGCCGGCACGGCGGCGGGTCGGCTGGGCGGCGGGGGCGGCGCCGGGTGGATGGGTGCCCGGACCGGTACCGGGCGGAGCGTGCCGAGGTACTCACCGGTCGCCGTGGCGGTGATGATGACCGGCGGCAGCGGCGCCCCGGTCGGGCCGGGCGCGGCGGTGCGGTCGGTACCGCTGACCCGGGAGGTACCGCGGTGCCGGCCGGCCAGCGCGACCGGCGTGGCGTCGCAGGCCAGCCGCTGTCCCGGGTCGAGCCGCGGTACGGCGGGGCAACGCACACCGCCGTTGCCCGCCAGCTCATCGGTGACCGCGATGCCGTACAGCGGCACCGTGCCGGTGTTGGTGACCGCGTACGCCACCGCGACCCGGCTGCCGGCCTCGGCCGTGGCCGGCAGCGACTCGCGCAGCGCCAGCCCGCCGGCCACCCCCACGTACCCGACCGGCGCGGTCGCCTCGGCGCAGGCCCACCGGCCGTGCCGGCCGGTGTAGCGGCCGGACGCGCGGACGGTCCCGGCGTGCCGGCCGGCGCCGGCCGTACCGTCGGCGACGCAGGTCATCGCGGCCCACGGCGGCAGCGTGCCGGCAGGGCAGCGCACCGGCCCGGCCTGGCCGTCGGCGACGGCGACATCCCGGACCGGGAAATCACTCGAATTGGTGAGCCGGTACGTCCGGTGCAGCGCCCCGCCGGCCCGCAGCGGCGTGTCCGGGCCGAGCACGCCGGGGTGCCCGTTGGTGGTCACCGCCAGCAGGAACGCGGGCGGCGGCGCGTCCGGCCGGCAGCCGGGACCGCCGAGGATCGGGACGAGCAGCTGGAGGCAGAGCACCACGACGATCCGGATCACGACGTGCCGCCCGCCACCGACCGCGCCGCCGCGTGCAGCGGGGTCCGGTCCACCGCCTGCACCCCGGAGTACGGCGTGTTCAGGTCCAGCACGAACAGCAGGCCGGCCACGACGACCGCGGTGTTCACGCCGGCCAGCAGCGCGCCGACCAGGCCGCGCCGCAGGCCGAGCGCGAGCGGCGTGACCAGCTGCACGACGGTGAGCAGGGCGAGTACCGCGTTCAGGATCCAGGGCAGGCCGTGCGCCGAGGAGGTGATCCGGTCCTGGCGGGTCTCGGTGAGGTCATCGAGCACGTCGGAGGCCTGGTCGCGGGCCTTGGCGGCCGGCGTGTCCTCGCCCGGCACGGTGGCGAGCGCCTGCCTGGCCTTGACGATCGGGATGGCGGCGGCGGCGTTCAGCGGCTCGCCGGTGGCGGGCCACTCCCGGTCGAGCACGGCGTGGGCGTAGTCGGTGGCATCGGCCCGCACCTGGTCGCCCACCGGCGCCGGCAGGTCGCCGGTGAGACCGGCGAGGGCGCGCACGTCACCGGCCTCGGTACGGATGTCGCCGTTCAGGCCGTCGATGCGTTCCCAGCACACCACGACGTTGAAGGCGAGCAGCACGAGATAGACGGCGGCCAACGCGGCGTTGACGAAGTCGACGCCCCCGCCGCTCTCGCCGGCGGCCCGCCGCCGGCCCAGCAGGATGGCCACGACCGCGGTCGCCACCGCGGCGGCCAGCACAATCACGATTCCCATGGAGGACACGCGGCGGACAATAGCCGTTTACAAGATCGACTCCACTTCCCTGCAATAGGCACGATAACGGCCATTGCCATCAATAACGACAGAACATGAATAACCGTTCCGGGCTATTCCGCTGCACGTGTTTCCGGTGCTAGTCTCACTCCTGTCGGCGATCTGACAACAATTGTCGGGCCGCTGTACAGGCTATTTGTCATCGGCATATCCCGGCCCTTTCCCCCATAGCCGAGCAGAGGATTGGTGGACGTCTGAGATGACTGTGACAGAGCCGGAATTGGAGCCCGCGGACCCGCAACAGAGCCTCGCGACCGCCGCCGCGCGGAACCTCGCGACGACCACCAAGTCCGTGCCGCAGATGCAGGCGATCACCTCCCGGTGGCTGCTCCGCAACCTCCCCTGGGTGCAGGTCTCGGGCGGCGTGTACCGGGTGAACCGGCGGCTGAACTACACGCTCGGCAACGGCAGGGTGGAGTTCGCCACCACCGGGTCCGAGGTCCGCGTGATCCCGCCCGAGCTGCGCGAGCTGCCCGGCCTGCGCCGGCTCGAGGACGAGGAGGTGCTGGGCGCGCTGGCCGGCCGGTTCGAGCAGCGCGAGTACGCGCCGGGCGACGTGATCGCCGAGTTCGGCCACGAGGTCGACCAGGTCGTGCTGATCGCGCACGGCAAGATCAACCAGGTCGGCGCCGGCAAGTACGGCGACCAGACCGTGCTCGATGTGCTCGCCGACGGTGACTGGTTCGGCGACCAGTTGCTCACCGACGAGCACGCCATCTGGGAGTACACCGCCAAGGCCGTCACCGCGTGCACGGCGCTGGTGCTGCCCCGGCAGGCGCTGGAGCAGCTCCAGGAACGGTCCGAGGAGTTCCGGGAGTACCTGGAGGGCCAGCGCGAGGCCGAGGAGCCGGCCAGCAACCCGTACGGCGAGGCCGAGGTCGCGGTGGCCTCCGGGCACGAGGGCGAGCCGGTGCTGCCCGGCACCTTCGTGGACTACGAACTCGCCCCCCGCGAATACGAACTCAGCGTCGCCCAGACCGTCCTCCGCGTCCACACCCGCGTCGCCGACCTCTACAACCAACCCATGGACCAGGTCGAACAGCAACTCCGCCTCACCATCGAAGCCCTCCGCGAACGCCAGGAACACGAACTCGTCAACAACCCCGACTTCGGCCTGCTCCACAACGCCGACCTCAACCAACGC
>JBJMIH010000187.1:0-10248 GCA_045806985.1 Mycobacteriales bacterium
ACACTGATCAACTGAAGCCCTTGGTGTGATCGTCTCTCTGTCGCAAGAGGACATGATCAACCAAGGGCTTCACTCATGACCAACCCGGGGTCAAGCACCGCCCCCGGCGGTTAAAACTCAAGCTAGAGGTACAGGCCGGTGCGGGGGCGCTCCTGGGTGGCGGCGGCCGGCTGGTGGCCGTGCCGGCGGGCGTACAGCGCCGCGAGCGTGGTGGGCGCGTGCACGGTGTCGCCGGCACCGCCGTCGCCGGTAGCCAGCCACGCGGTCGCCTCGGCCGGTGACAGCGGGCCCACCTCGACCTGCGCCAGGCAGCGGCCCGGCCGTACCACGGCGGGATGCAGGCGGGCCAGGTCCTCGTTGGTGGTGATCGCCACCAGCACGTGCCGGCCCTGGCCGAGCAGGCCGTCGGTCAGGTTGAGCAGCCGGGACAGCGCCTGCCCCGTCGACGCCTTCGCCTCGGAGCGGATCAGCTCGTCGCAGTCCTCCAGCACCAGCAGCCGCCAGCGCGGCCCGTCGCCGTCGTCCTCGTCCGGCTCCTCCGTGCCGATCGTGGTGTCCATCAGGTAGCTCGGGTCGCTGAACAGCGCCTCCGGGTCCAGCACGCAGTCCACCCGGCACCACCGGCGCCACTGGTAGGCGAGCGTGCGCAGGGCGGAGGTCTTGCCGGTGCCGGGCGGCCCGTACAGCAGCACCAGCCGGCCGGCCAGGTCGTCGGGGTCGACCGCCATCAGGGCGTCCAGCGAGGCCGCGGCGCCGGCCGTGTAGTTGCCGCGCACGGACCGCCAGGGCTGGGCGGCGATCGGCCGGGTGGTGCGGTACGGCCCGCGCCGCGCCGACCGGTACCAGAACCCCATGATGACCCTGTCGTCGGACTCCACCACCGGCTCGGCCGCGTCCGCGGTCGCCGCCGCCACGACGTCGGCGAGCAGCTCCTCGCTGGTGGCCGTCACGGTGACCTCGCCGCCGCCCGAACCCCAGCGCACCGCGCGCAGCGTCCAGCCGGCACCGGCGGCCAGGCGGGCGTCCCTGTCCTTCTCGATCGCGGTACGGAGCAGGCGGGCGTGCGGCGGAAGCAGCGTCGCCCCCTCCCGCACCCGGTCCAGCCGGACGGTGCGGGCGAACGGCTGCCGCCCGGTCACGAACTCGGCCAGGATCAGCGCGTCCACCATGTCGTACGGGGTGTCCGAGTCGTCGACCACCAGGCCGGCACGCACCAGCTCGGCCGGGTCGATGCCCGCCGCCCGCGCGTACTGCCGCTGCCGTGGAATGGTCACCCGCCCATGATCCGGTCCGGAGACCGGCTTGCCCACCGAATTACCGGATGCTGGCAACCCCACGTGCGCCCGCGTCGTAGATACGACAGGAGGGAAGCGATGCGGACGTTCGGGTACGCCATGCGGTACGCCAGACCGGCGGTGCTGCTCGCCGGCGGGTGGGCGAGCTTCGCGCTGGCGCTCATCGGCGGGCGGGAGAGCGACGTCATGGCCGTGCACATCACGGTCCTCGCCCTGGTGATGCTCGTCCTGCCGGTGCTCGTGGCGGTGCTGCTGGCGCCGGCGGGCCGGGGATTCCGCGGGTACGCCGCGGCGGCGGCCGTCGTCGCCGCCGGCAGCGGGCTGGCGATCGCCGCCAACGTCAAGTTCGGATTCCCGCGCTTCCTGCTGGTCCTCGCGGTGACGTTCGCCGTCGCCGCGGCCCTCCCGGCGCCACGCACCGGCCGGCCACCCGCGTGGATCGGACCCGCAGCCCTGCTCGCCGGCACGGCCGTGGTGTACGCGGCGATCGCGCCGACGCTGGCCTGGCGGGAGTTCCCGGACTCGTTGCGCGTGTGCGTACGGTCACCGGCCGAGGCCGCGCGGCTCGCCGCCGGCGACGCGGACACGCTGCGCCTCGGCCGCGGCGTGGAGGGCTTCGGCACCGCGCCGAAGGCCCCGAACTGCCTGGACGTCAGCTACGAGTCGGGCACGCCGCAGGCCCGCGTCGACCGGGTCTACGGCCGCCTCCGGCACAACCCGGCCGTCCTCTCCGTCCACAAGGGATAGCGGTTCACCCGGTGTACGCGCGGGCCTGCAGCGCGAACATCTGGGCGTACCCGCCGCCGCGCGCCATCAGCTCCTGGTGGCTGCCGCACTCCACCAGCCGGCCGCCCTCCAGCACCACGATCAGGTCGGCCATGCCCACCGTGGAGAACCGGTGCGAGATCAGCACGGTGATGCCGCCGGTGGCCGTGCTCGCCCGCGACATCTCCGCGAACCGCTGGAACAGCCGGCTCTCCGCCACCGCGTCCAGGCTGGCGGTCGGCTCGTCCAGCAGGGTCAGCAGCGGCGCGTCCCGCATCATCCCGCGTGCCAGCGCGAGCCGCTGCCAGCCGCCGCCGGACAGGTCGTGCCCGCCGGTGAACCAGCGCCCCAGCGGCGTGTCCAGACCCTGCGGCAGCTTCTCCACCACCGCGGTGGCGCCGGCCCGCTCGACCGCCGTGCCCACCGCCGCGTCATCGCCCGACCGGGGCAGGTCGCCGACGCCGACGGCCTGCCGGGCCAGCAGGTTCGGGCGCAGGTAGTCCTGGAAGACGGCGGTGGTGCGGGTACGCCAGGCGGCCGGCGGCACCGTGTCCAGGTCCACGCCGTCCACCCGGATCGTGCCGGCGGTGGGCCGGTACATGCCGGTGAGCAGCTTGGCCAGGGTGGTCTTGCCGGCCCCGTTCTCGCCGACGATCGCCACCACCGCGCCGGCCGGCAGCCGCAGGTCCAGCTCGCGGAGCACCGGCTCGTCCGCACCGGGGTAGGCGAAGGTCACGTTCTCCAGCGTGATGCCGTCGGCCAGCCGCACCGGCGGCTCGGCGGTCCGGTCCGCGTCCACCGCCGTCTCGGCGGCCACGTAGTCCTCCAGCCAGAGCAGCCGGCGGGCGGTGCGGAACGCGGTGGCGAGCGTGCCGGCCGTGTCGGTGGCGCTGGACACCTGGATCTGGGCCCGGCGCATCAGGCTGACCGCCATCACCACCTGGCCCGGCGAGGTGTGCCCGTGCGCGGCCCGCAGCACCAGCACCACGATGACCGCGACGAACGCGCCCGCGTAGGCCGCCCAGCCCAGCGCCTCCCAGGCGGCGCTGCGCAGCGTGCTCCGGATCGCCTGCCGGCGCAGCTGCTCGGTCAGGGCGGCGTGCCGGGCCGTCACCGCGCCGGTGATGCCGTACGTCCGCAGCTCCTTGGCCGAGGAGGCGTTGGTGGCCAGCCCGAACAGCTCGCCGACCAGCCGCCGGTCGGGGGCGAGGGCGTCGCCGGTGCGCTTCTGGATCCGGCTGGCCCGGCGGTCGGCGAGCGCCGGCACCAGCCCGAGCAGCGGGATCACCATCACCGGCGGGTACACGGTGGCGAGCAGCACCATGATCGCCCCGCCCCGGATCACCACCTGCCAGCCGTTGAGCAGCTGGCGGCTCGCCCCGGCCAGCGCGCGCCGGTTGTCGCGGAGCTGGTCGATCTCGGTGAGCAGGTCGGACCGCTCGAAGTGCTCCAGCCGGGGCGCGGCGTTTACCAGGACCGCGATCCGCCGCCCGAGGAACGCGTTGAGGCGGTCGGACAGGATGATGTTCCTGCTGGCCGACAGCATGGCGAGTATCCAGGTCAGCGTGAACAGCACCACGACCATGGCGACGCCGACCGCGACCCGGGTGCCGTCGTGCGCGAGCGCGCCGTCGACCAACAGGTGGTAGCCGACCGGGTACGTCGAGGACGCCAGCGCGCCCACCGTGGCCATGACGAACGCCACCACCAGCGTGCCGGGAGCGGCCCGCCACGCGGTACCGACCAGCACGCCCGCCATCCGCCGGATGTCGCTCACGCGGGTGCCGCCTTCCTGCCGGGTTTCCTGTCGGTGTCGAAGCGGGCGGCCTGGAGGGTGAACATCCGCGCGTACTCGCCGCCCGCCGACACCAGCTCGTCATGGCTGCCCAGCTCGGTGATCCGGCCGCCGTCCAGCACCGCGATCCGGTCCGCCCGGCGCAGCGTGGAGAACCGGTGCGAGATCACCAGGCTGGTCACGCCGGCGGTGATGTCCAGGAAATGGTCGTAGAAGCGGGCCTCGGCGCGCACGTCCAGCTGCGCGGTCGGCTCGTCCATCACCAGGATCGTCGCGCCACGCTCCACCGCGTACAGGGCGCGGGCCAGCGCGACCCGCTGCCACTGGCCGCCGGACAGGTCCTGGCCGCCCTCGTACTGCGCGGACAGGATCGTGTCCCAGCCGCGCGGGAGGCCGGCGACCAGGTCGGTCATGCCGGCGCGGCGGGCGGCGCTGGCCAGCGCGTCCGGATCCGCCGGACCGCCGAGCAGGTCGAGCGCGACGTTCTCGCGGACCGTCAGCGGCAGCCGGGCGAAGTCCTGGAACACCGCCGCGACCTGGCGCTGCCACGTCGCGGCCGGCAGGTCGGCCAGCGGCACGCCATCGACGGTGATCCGCCCGCCGGTCGGCTCGCGCAGCCGGGCCAGCAGCGTGATCAGCGTGGTCTTGCCCGCGCCGTTGACACCGACGAGGGCGGTGGACCGGCCGGCCTCCAGTACCAGGTCCAGACCGGACAGCACGTCGTGGTCGCCGCCGGGGTACCGGAACGACACCGCCTCGAACCGCACCTCGCGGCGCGGCATCCCGGCCACCTCCGTGCGCTTCGCCAGCGAGGTGGTGGGTCGGGTGGCGCCCGGATCGGCGAGCTCGGCGGTCAGCGCGTCGAGGTCCGGGATCGCCGACAGCATCGACTCCAGCTGGAAGTCCGCCAGCGACACGCTGCCGACCTGCATGCTCGCCGGCAGCATGGTGAGCATGGTGACCAGCACGCCGAGCCGTACCGTGCCGTGGTAGGCGGCCCAGCCCAGGGTGCCGCAGGCCACCCCGTACGCGGTCAGCACCAGCCCGCTGAGCAGCAGCAGCCGGCGGTTCAGCCGGCGGATCTCCCGCCAGGACGGCTCCATCGCCGACTCGTACAGCGTCCGGTGGTTGCCGATCAACCAGTCGCCGAGCCCGAACACCCTGATTTCCTTGGCGGCGGGCGGCCGCCAGGCCAGGCCGAGGAAGTACCAGCTGCGGCGCAGCGGCTCGGTCGCACGGCGGAAGGTGGTCACCCGTGCCCTGACCAGGGTGCGCAGCGGCCGGCCCAGCACCACCCAGGTCGCGAACAGCGCGAGACCCAGCCACCAGCGGAAACTCGCCAGCACCAGGCAGGCGAGCAGGCCGGACAGCCGGTTGCCGATCCGGGCCAGCAGCATCATCGGGGCGCCGGACGGCTCGGCGCTGGCCAGTTCGCCGGTCGCCGACGACAGCCGGTCGAGTACCGCCGGGTCCTCCAGGTGCGCGATGCCGGCCGGGGTGGAGACGGCCTCGATCAGCCGCCGCTGCGACGTGGCGGTCATCCGGGCCTGCGTCATCGTGGTCAGCACGTCCTGCACCGGGCTGCGCAGCAGCGACAGCGTGTACAGGGCGCCACCGACGGAGAGCTGGACCAGCAGCCGGTGGCCGGCCGGCGACCCGAGCCCGTCGCTGACCGCGGCGGGGATCTCACCGGTCATCCGCCCGAGCGCGATCAGTGCGACGTTCGGTACCACCGCCTCGACCAGGGCGAACGCCACGGCCGCCGCCATCAGGCCGGGACTCGCGGCGGCGAGCATCCGCAGCACCCGTACCCGCGGCGACCCCACCACCGCCCCCCGCAGCCGGCCCAGCGCGCCGCTCACCGGCCGCTCCTGGTGCGGACCAGCTCCGCCGCCGCCCCCGCGACCACGTCGTCGCCGCCGTCGCCGTCGCCGTCACCGTCACCGTCCCAGCGCACCAGCGACTCCATCAGCGCGCCGGCCAGCCGCAACACCTCGCGTTCGGTCGGCGTCAGCGACTCCATCGCCGCGACCAGCCACTCCACCCGCGGCCGCACGTCGGCCATGAGGCGCTCCCGGCCGGCCTCGGTCAGCTCGATCCGCACCTGGCGCCGGTCGGCCTCGTCCGGCCGGCGGGTGATCAGCCCGTCCTCCTCCAACCGCGCCAGCGTCCGCGTCATCGTCTGCGGCTCCACCCGCTGCAATGCCGCCAACCGCCCCGCCGTCGCCGACCCCTCCCGGTACAGGTGACTCATCGCGCTGATCATCGACAGCGTGGTCCCGTCCCGGGGCCGCTCCGCCCGCATCCGCTGCGCCAACGCGGTAGCCCCCCGGAACACCACCAAAGCCCCGTCCCGCCCCACCTCGTCCACCATGCGCCCAACATACTACGCACCTACGAACTAATTTCCAGGCCCGCTTCTCCACGGCCTGCCCGCCACCGGCGCCGTCGACACCGCCACCTCGCAGGCGATCGTCAACTGAGCGCGTTCCACTGTGGACGTTCCGCTCGCGTGGCCGGCCCAGCATCGCCTGCCGAGCCGGGAGGCGGTGCAGAACCAGGTCGCCGCGCAGGTCGGCCGGGCCGAGAACACCACGGTCACGGCGAGGTGCACGCGGCCGGACCGCGACGGGCTACACGTGCCGGCTACACGTGCCGGCTGTGCGACAGCGCCGGCCGCTACGGCTACGCCATCACGGCGTACCACCGGACGCGGGTGACGGACCACGGCGACACCGACCTGCCCATCAAGGTCGACTGCGCCACGCTGACCGCCACTACGACCTCACCTACCGGGTAGCCCTGCCCTGAGTAGCTGCCCTGTTCGACGACTACCGGGCGCACTACGGCCGACCCTCATGGTTGTCAGCGCGGGTGGGCTTCGGCGAGCGGGACGGGGGTCGGCTGGCCCGGCCAGGTGGCGGTGAGGACGAGCGGTTCGTCGCTCGGCGCCAGGGGCGGGAGCCGGGGGATTGTCAGGTCGATGGCGGCCGTGTGGACCTGGGTGGGGTCGGCGTCGGTGACATCGGTGATGGCGGTGACCGCGGGTACGTCGGCTCCGGGCGTGCCGGTGCCGCGTACGGACATGCTGGACGGGCGGGGTTGGGGCTGGCCGCCGACGTCCAAGTACTCCTCGGCCTGGGTGGCGCCGGTGAGGATGGCGGTGGCGAGGGCCTGGGCGTAGACGGGGTCGGCGCAGGCGTCGTAGATCCACCGATCGCCGAGGACGGAGTGGTGGGCGGTGCCGACCAGCCAGGCGTCGGCGCCGAGGAGCGGGGTGGCGCGGTAGGTGAGGGGGACCTGGACCAACGGGCCGCCGGCGGCGCGCACGAGCAGGGTCTCGATGCCGACCTCGCCGGCGGGGTCGTCGAAGCGGAAGGTCGCGACGCGCTCCAGATCGGCAGCGGCGGGGGCGGGGTACCAGCGGCGGCCCGGCAGCCAGGTGCTCAGCAGGTCCAGTTTGGTGGGACGGAGTTCGGCCCGGTGCAGGAGCGCCACGGCCGAATGTTAGACCAGGTCGCGGTACGTTCGGGACATGGAGGTCCTGGGAATCGACATAGGTGGGTCAGGGGTCAAGGGCGCGCCGGTGGACGTGGGGACCGGGCGGCTGGTGGCCGAGCGGTTCCGGGTCCCGACGCCGCGGCCGTCGACGCCGGAGGCGGTCGGCGGTGCCGTCGCCGAGGTGGCGGGGGAGTTCGGCTGGAAGGGCCCGGTCGGGATCACGTTTCCGGGGGTGGTGATCGACGGGCGGACGATGACCGCGGCCAACGTCGACCGCGGCTGGGTCGGGCTGGACGCGCGCGAGCTGTTCGCCGGCCGGCTGGGCGGAGCGCCGGTGTCGGTGCTCAACGACGCCGACGCGGCGGGGCTGGCGGAGATGCGGTTCGGCGCGGGGGTCGACCGGCCGGGCGTCGTGCTGGTCCTGACCTTCGGTACGGGGATCGGCAGCGCGCTGTTCGTGGACGGGACGCTGGTACCGAACACCGAGTTCGGCCACCTGGAGATCGAGGGCAAGGACGCCGAGCGGCGGGCCTCCGACCGGGCCCGCGAGGAGCACGACCTGAGCTGGGGCAAGTGGGCGGGACGGGTGGAGGAGTACCTCCGTCACCTGGAGGCCCTGCTCTCACCGGCCCTGATCATCATCGGCGGCGGGGTGAGCAAGAAGTCGGACAAGTTCCTGCCGGCCCTGCACGGCCTGCGCGCCGAGGTGGTACCGGCGGCCCTGCGCAACGAGGCCGGCATCGTCGGCGCCGCCCACTACGCGGCCGACACGCAGGCCCGACCGGCGGCGACCTAGGCACCCTGCTCGGGGAGGGCGGCGAGCAGGGCGGGGAGCGGTTGGGTGTGGAAGGCGGGGATGCGGACGGTGGCGTGCGGGAAGGCGAGGGCGGCGGTGACGGGGTTGGGGACGGCGACGCAGCGGAGCCCGGCGGCGCGGGCGGCGGTGACGCCGTGCGGGGAGTCCTCGAAGGCGACGGCCTGGCCGGGGGAGAGGTCGAGGGCGGCGAGGACGGCCCGGTAGACGGCCGGGTCGGGCTTGGCGGGCAGCGGCGGGCCGGCGCGGACCGCGGCGAAGCGGTCGCGGATGCCGCGGGCGGCGAGGTGGCCTTCCACCCAGCCGGCGGTGGCGCTGGAGGCGACGGCGAGGGTCAGGCCGAGGTCGGCGGCGTCGTCCAGGTACGACAGCACGCCGTCGCGGAGCGGTTCGGCGGCGGCGAGCGTGTCCACTCTGGACCGCCAGGCGGCCACGACGGCGGCCCGGTCGACCGCGCCGGCCTGGCGTTCCAGCGCGGCCAGCACCATGGCGCGGCTGTCCTGGGTACCGATCAGCGCGTGCCAGTCGTCCAGCGGAAGCACCGCGTGGTGCGCGGCGAACACCTCCCGCCAGGCGCGCAGCGCGATGCTCTCGGTGTCGACCAGCAGGCCGTCGAAGTCGAAGACGAGGGCGCGGATCTCGGGCACGGTGCCGGTCACGGTACGCCGATGCCGGCCACGATGGGACCGCCATCAAGCGTGCACGGTCCGCTACCGCAGGCCGGCCGGGCGCGGGTCGGTCAGGGTGTCCTCGCCGGCGACCAGCAGCCGAAAGGCGGGCTCCGTGTCGAGCACCAGCGCGGTGGCGCCCAGCAGCGCGTCGAGCGGGCCGGGCCGGACGTCGCCCAGGTACCAGGCGGTCAGCGCGGCGCCGGGGAGCGGCGCGGCCAGCGGCGGGCCGGCCGCAGCGGTCCGGTGGCGCCGTCGACGACCGCGTCGGCGTGCTCCCTGCCGTACCGGCGCAGGTGTGCGGCAAGCGCGCCGTCCAGGCAGGCCGGCTCCGGCACGGCGGCCGGACCGGGCTGGACAGCGCGGTACCGGCGAACTCGCCGAGCAGGCGGGCGGCACGCAGCGTGGTCACCGCGTCGGCCGGGTCGGCGAACTCCGCCGCGTCCAGCGGGCCGTCCCGGTGCAGCGTGCGCAGGTGTCGTAGACGCGGTCGGCGTGCGCGTGCTCCTCGGCGAGGTACCGGTGTCCGGTCCGGACCGGCCGTACCGGGATCCAGCGCGGGGCCGGTCCGGATCGGCCGTACCGAGGGGAGACGTGGTGGCCGGCGGCGGCCATCGCGCGGGCGGTGGCGAGGACGGCGGCGCCGGTGCCCGTCAGCCTGGCTCGTCGGATCTTGACATGCTGTCCGATTCATCCTATCTTTAGGACCAGTGAAAACGTTTGCAATGCGTTTTCGCCGGAATTGTGAGCCATATATCGGATGTCTCGCGTGACCTGCCCGCGCACTCCGAGGGGACCCGCAGCAACCCGTCACTCCCGAAGGGACAACGCCATGTTCCGTCGTCCTCTGTGGGTCATCGCGGTCGGGGTCGCGCTCCTCGCCGCGGCGTCGGCGGCCCCCGCCAAGGCCGAACCCGCACCCCCGTACGGCGATCCGAACCTCGTCTCCATGTTCGACGGCACCACCCTCAACGGCTGGACCGCCTCCAGTTCCACCGGCTGGACCGCGCAGAACGGCGTCATCCACGGCAACGGCACCGGCAGGGGCTGGATCTACTACAACACCCAGGTCGGCACGTTCCGGTGGATCTTCAACGTCCGCCAGGTCAAGGGCAACCACGCGCCGACCGTGCTGATCTGGGGCACCACCACGCCGATCCGGGACGCGCTCAGCGCCATCCAGTTCCAGCCGCCGAACGGCGGGCACTGGGACTACCGGCCCGGCAAGAACACCGGCGGCGGCAAGGAGTTCAAGCAGATCAAGCACACCAAGATCGACATCCACCAGTGGAGCCAGTGCGAGCTCATCGGCAACCAGTCCACCGGGGTGGCGAAGATGGCGTGCTGCCCGCTGAAGGGCACCGCCACCACCTGCAAGGGCGTCGAGGTGCTGGACTTCAAGGACAAGAC
>JBJMIH010000188.1:0-32900 GCA_045806985.1 Mycobacteriales bacterium
GCCCGCCATGTCGATGACGTTGTACTTGAGGAACGGTGGGCCGGCCTGTTCGGCACCGTGGGCGCCCAGCCAGCCGAAGACCTCCGGGAGGCGGTCGGCGATCTCGGGGATCGTCGCCATGGTGACCTCCTGGCGGATGGCCACGTACGGCTGTGCTGGGCGTTCCACGATCGTCGGTTCGTTCGGCATCGGTTCAGCTTGCTATAAACAACTACTGTCCGTCAAGACAACGAGCTGTCAGCTGGCGCTGGCCGTCACGTCGTCGATCTGGAGGTTGGTGCCCACCGGCTGGCCGGTCTGGTACACGTTCAGGTCCAGCGTCGACCCCGGGCTGGCCACGGTGTAGGACGGCAGCGTGATCTGCTGCCAGTCGCCGGTGGCGGTGACCGTCACGGTGACCGGCGTCCCCACCGCCGTCGACCCGACGTACTCCCGCAGCCGCAGCTTGATCTGCCCGCTGACGGTGTCCGACCGGACCCAGGCGCTGGCCGTGTAGTGGCCGGCCACCGTGTGGACGATCCAGTTCGGGCTGTCGTTGAGCGTGCAGCTCTGCGGCGTGGTGGAGGTGTTGAGAAGGTTCGCCGCCCAGCCCTCGTTGTGCCCGCCGGCCACCCTGGTCAGCGTGCAGCCGTCGAGCGCCGCCCACCCGGTGAGGTTGGTCTCGAACGTCGAGTTGCCCACCAGGTTGCCGGCCGCGCCCACCGACACCAGCTTCGAGGTGGTGGTGACCAGGCCGGCGGTGTCGGTGACCGAGACGGCGAGGGTGTACGTGCCGGGCGTCGTGTACTGGTGCGTCGCGGTCGCGCCGGCCTGCGGCCCCGCCAAGGCGCTGCCGTCGCCGAAGTTGAACGTGTAGCTGCCGATCGGCGAGCTGCCGGCGGTCGAGGCCGAGGCGTCGGCGGTGACGGTGAGCGGGCTGGTGCCGGACACCGGGCTGGCGGTCAGCGCGGCGTTCGGGCTGGGACCCGGCGTGCCGGCCCCGGCTTCCAGAGCGCCCCTGTCGTCGTACCCGCGCGGCGTGGTCGTGTTGTTGGCGACCGACGGGTCGTCGTACCGCGCCACGCCGGCCAGGTCGGTGGCCCGCTCGCCGGACACCCCGGAGTTGGCGGAGTCGATCGCGGGCGAGCCGGCGGTGAGCCGGAAGTCGCCGGTGTCCGGGCTGGCCCAGCGCGGGTCGGCGCCCAGCCCGTGCGCCTCCTGGCCGCCGCTGCCGGTGGTGAACGCGGCCACGGTGGCGTAGTTGGTGGTGCCCCAGACGTAGTAGGCGCCGGGCGCGTGCAGGTAGACCAGGTTGTAGTCGACCGAGGCGCCGGACTGGGACGCGGCGTCCACCCGGATGTCGCCGATCGAGCGCGGGCTCGACAGCCCGTTGTCGACGCTGACGTTGTTGGCGATCGTGGCGCCGGTCGAGCCGCCCTCGACGTTGATGCCGGCGGTCAGGTTCTGGTAGGCGGTGTTGCCGATGATCCGCTGGCCGGGCGCCTGGTAGTCGTCGATGCCGTGGTCGCCGTTGCGGTACACGACGTTGTTGGCGACCAGGCTGTTGTCGCTGCCGGTGTACAGCTGGATGCCGGTGTCCTCGTTGTCGTGGCTGGTGTTGCCGACCACCGTGTTGCCGCCGCTGCGCAGGTCGATGCCGGGCGCGGCGCGGGTGTAGCCGCGGGCGTTGGCGAAGGTGTTGTTGCCGCTGACCACGTCGCCGGTCGAGCCCTGCGCCAGGTAGATGCCCGAGTCGGTGTTGTGGTCGACGGTGTTGCCGCTGACCGTGGAACCGGTGGTGCCGATCAGCTTGATTCCCTTGGCGTACCCGTCCGCCGTCGGCTGGCCGGACCCGGAGACGTGCAGGCCGGACAGCGTGACGTTCTGGCCGCCGGTGACGTACACGCCGTCGGAGAGCGTGCCGGTCACGGTCAGCCCGGACACCACCACGTTGCTCTTGTTGGCGAGGTACACGCCGTACACCTGGCCGGCGCCCACCACCGGCGTGGCGCCGGGGCTGGCGGTGACCGTCACCGGCGCGGTGGCCGTGCCGGACGGCGGCTTGACCTGCTCGGCGTAGCTGCCGTTGCCGACGTACACGGTCTGGCCGGGCTGCACCCGCGCGGTGCCCTTGGCGATCGTGCAGTACGGCTGGGCCACGTCGCCGGGGCCGGTGTCGGAGCAGGCCGGCGAGCTTTTGTCCACGTAGATCGCGGTGACCGGCGGCTCGGCCGGCGGGGTGCCGATGGTGGCCTCGTCCAGCACCGAGCCTGGCGCGCAGGTGGTGTCGTCGCGGCTGGCCGCGTCGTCGCAGACGGCCTGGATGAGCATGCCGGCGGAGTCCACGTCGACCCGCAGGTGGGCGAGGTGGTACGCGCGGAACGCGGTGCGCGCGTCGGTGCCGCTCCACGGCGTCTCCTCCGACGACGGCGTGCCGACGGTGATGTGGGTGACGCCGTTGATGGGCTGGAACCGCTCGTAGTCGTGCGAGTGGCCGTTGACGTTCAGCACGTACTTGCTGTACGTGGCGCCGAGCCCGTCCAGGATGCCGGCGAGCGTGCTGTCGCCGGGGTGGTAGCCGGTCGAGTAGGCCGGCCGGTGGCCGTAGGTGACGATGTAGTGGACGGACGGGTCGAGCTGGGCGGCGTTCATCAGCGTGTTCGCCTGGGTGCGCCAGTCCTGCCAGCTCGCGGACGTGTACGGCTCCGGGTACGCGATGAACCGGACGCCGCCCGCGTCGAACCAGCCCCAGTCGTCGCCGCAACAGGACACCGCCGGCGAGCCGGGGGAGGCCTGCGCGTTCGGCATCAGCAGCCGGCCCTTGTAGTTGCGCAGGTCGTCGACGGCCTCGCTCTCCCACTCGTGGTTGCCCCAGGCCGGCATGTACGCGGCACGGGTGCTGAACGCCATCACGTCGTTGAAGTGCTGGTCGACCACGGCCTGGGTGGCGTTGGCGGCGTTGGCGTAGCTGAGGTCGCCGTCCATGAGCACGAAGTTCGGCTGGTCGGCGGAGATCGCCGAGAACGTGTCCGCGAGGTGGCTGAAGTGGCTGGTGTCGCCGATGTCGCCGATCGCGTCGAAGCGGAAGTCGCCGGTCGGCGGGGTGTGGAAGGTGTAGTCCGGACCGCCGCCGATCGAGTAGTGATAGGTGGCGCCGGCCGCCAGGCCGCCGATCTGGGCCTGCCAGAACGGGCCGGCCGAGGACACCGGCGTCCAGCCCGGGGCGACCCCCTGCGCGGTCTGGTCGTAGGAGGTGGTGAGGCCGTACCGCACGTCCTGCGCGGTGCCCCGCCAGTCCAGGGTGATCGAGGTGGGACCGCCGAACGTGTAGTGCACCTCGTCGACCGGCACGTCCGCGAGCGCGCGCTGCGCGCCGGTGACGAACCCCAGGGCGGTGAGCAGTACGGCGGCGGACACCAGCCGCGACATCTTCTCCACCCGAGCAGCGTGGCCACTGTGGCGCGCATGGACATCGTGCAATCGTCGCAGTCCGGCATGAGCCTGATTACTCCCGGAAACCGCCCGCGAGAGCGGTACGGGCGTGCGCGATCAGCGCCCTCGCCGCCGGGCTGGCCGCGCCGCCGGCCCGCCAGGCCAGCGCGAGCCGGCCGCGCAGCCGGGGCCGGATGATCTCCACCGCGCGCAGCGTGTCCGGGTGGGCCGCCACCAGCGAGCGCGGCAGCACCGCCACACCGAGGCCGCGGGCGGCCAGGTGGGCGACCACGGCCGGGTCGGTGGCCTCGAACGCGATCCGCGGCGGCAGGCCGGCGGCGGCGTACGCCTCGTCCAGCCTCGCCCGTACGCCGGTGCCGCGCGGCAGGCAGATCAGGTCGCGGCCGGCGGCGAGCGTGCCGAACGCGACGGTGGTCCGGCCGGCGAGCGGGTCGCCGGGGGCGACCGCGGCCACGAACGGCTCGTCGGCCACGGTCTCGGTCTCGATCCCGGGTGGCGCCCCGGCCGGCACCGCGAGCAGCGCCAGGTCCAGCTCGCCGGCCTGGAGCGCCGCCAGCAGCCGGTCGGAGTTGGCCTCCACCAGGGTGATCTCCACGGCCGGCCACGCCCGGTGGAAGTCGGCCAGCAGGTCCGGCACGGTGAGTGACGACGAGGTCACCGAACCCATCGCGACCCGGCCGCGGACCAGCCCGGTCAGCTCGTCCACGGCCTGCCTTGTGCCGGCGACGGCGGCGAGGGCCGCCCTGGCGTACGGCAGCACCGCGGCGCCCACCTCGGTGAGCCGCACCGACCGCGCGGACCGCTCCAGCAGCGCCTCCCCCAGCTCCCGTTCGAGCTGGCGGACCTGGGCGCTCACTCCCGGCTGGGCCACGTGCAGGCGGGCGGCGGCCCGGGTGAAGCCGCCCTCCTCGACCACGGCGAGGAAGTACTCGAGCTGCCTCAGTTCCATAACTGTCGATTCTAGCTCCGATACGATCCAGCTCTTTGACTTCTGGCTGGCGGCGGCCGACGGTGGAGGGTGTGACCGGACGAGGCAGGTGGTTGACGCTGGCGGTGGTGGCCGGCGGGCTGTTCCTGGCCGTGATGTCCACCACCGTGGTGAGCGTCGCGCTGCCCGCGATCGGCGCCGACCTGCGCGCCGGACCCACCGATCTCCAGTGGACGGTGGACGCCTACGTGCTGGTGTACGCGAGCCTGCTGGTGGCCGGCGGCGTGGCCGGCGACAGGTGGGGCCGCAAGGGCGCGTTCCTGCTCGGCGTCGCGCTGTTCGGCCTGGGCTCGCTGGCCGCCGGCCTCGCCCCGTCGGTGCCGCTGCTGCTGGCCGGCCGGGTGGCGCAGGGGCTCGGGCCGGCGCTGCTGGTGCCGGGCAGCCTCACGATCCTGCGGGCGACGTTCGCCGACCCGCGCGAGCGGGCGGCGGCGATCGGGCTGTGGTCCACCAGCTCCGGCCTGGCCCTCGCGGTCGGACCGGTACTGGGCGGCGCGATCGTGGACGGCGTGGGCTGGCGCGGGGTGTTCCTGCTCAACGTGCCGCTCGCCGCGCTGCTCGCCCTGCTGGCCGCCGGCTACGTGCCCCGCCTGCCGCGGGTCGCCGGGCACGGGTTCGACTGGCTGGGGGCGGTGCTCACCACCGGTGCGCTGGCGGCGGTCGCGTACGCGCTCATCGACGGGCAGCGCCGGGGCTGGACCTCGGCGGCCGTCCTGGTCACCGCCGGGGCCGGGGTGGCCGGGCTGGCGGTGTTCGTGTGGTGGGAGACCCGGGTAGCCGCGCCGCTGGTGGACGTCACGCTGTTCACCCGGCCCGCGTTCGCGGTGGCGAACGTCGCCGCGCTGGTGGTGTTCTTCGCCTTCGTCGGCGGGATCGTCTACCTCAGCGCGTACTTCCAGCAGGTGCAGGGCCGCTCGCCGGTCGTGGCCGGGCTGGAGGTGTCGGCGATCGGGGCGGCGTTCGCACTGGCCGCCCCGGTGTCCGGCCGGCTGGTCGGCCGGGTGGGGCCGCGCGGGCCGATGCTCGCCGGGCTCGCCGGCGCGGGGCTGGCCACCCTCGGCCTGCTCCGGCTGCGCCCCGACACCGGTCCCGGCGGTGTCTGGTGGAACCTCGCGCTGGTCGGCGCCGGCGCCGGCCTGTGCCTCACCCCGATGACCGCGATCGCGGTGTCCGCCGTGGACGCCGACAGGGCCGGCATGGCCTCGGCCGTGCACAACGCGCTGCGCCAGCTCGGCCAGGTGCTCGGCGTCGCGGTGCTGGGCGCGCTGGTGTACGGCGGGCTGCCCGGCGGCGCGGCCGGCGGCCGCCGGCTCGACCCGGCGGACCGGCAGGCGTTCGTCACCGGCCTGCACCACGCGCTGGCCGCTTCCGGCCTGGCGCTGCTCGCCGCGGCTATCGTGGGCGCGGTGATCCTGAAGGGAGGACGAGGTGGCTGACCAGCTCGAACGCATCAAAGGCCCGGTGTTCCGGCCGGGGGAGGACGGATACGACGGCGAGCGCGCCGGCTTCCAGGCCGGCGTGCCGGAGCGGCCCGAACTGGTGGTCGGCGCCGCCGCGGCCGAGGACGTGGTCGCCGCGGTCGCCTACGCCGCCGGCCGCGGGCTGCCGGTCGCGGTGCGGGCCACCGGGCACGGCCTGGAGGTCCCGGCCACCGGCGGCGTGCTCGTCAGCACGGCCCGGATGGACGGTGTCCGGATCGACCCGGAGGCGCGCACCGCGTGGGTCGAGGCGGGTGTCCGGTGGAAGTCGGTGGTCGCGGCCGCCGCGCCGCACGGGCTGGCGCCGCTCAGCGGCTCGGCGCCGCACGTCGGCGCGGTCGGGTACACGCTCGGCGGCGGGCTCGGCCTGCTGTCCCGGGAGTTCGGGTACGCCGCCGACCACGTGCGCCGCCTCGAGGTGGTGACCGCCGACGGCCAGCTCCGGCAGGTCGACGCGGACACCGACCCGGACCTGTTCTGGGCGCTGCGCGGCGGCCGGGACAACTTCGGCGTGGTGACCGGCATGGAGATCGGCCTGCTCCCGGTGTCGGGCCTGTACGGCGGCGCGCTGACCTTCGACGCGACCGGGGACGTCGAGGTCGCGGCCAGGGTGCTGGCCACCTGGCGGGAGTGGACGGCGACCGCGCCGGAGTCGGTGGGCTCCTCGGTGGGCCTGGTGCCGCTGCCCGACCTGCCGGTGATCCCCGAGCCGCTGCGCGGCCGGTACGTCGCGCAGATCAGGCTCGCCTCCACCGGCGACCCGGCCGGCGGCGAGGCACTCGCCGCGCCGCTGCGCGCGATCGGGCCGCGGCTGACCGACACGCTCCGTGCCCTGCCGTACACCGAGGTGGGCTCCATCTACCAGGACCCGACCAACCCGATGCCGTTCAGCGGCACCAACGCCCTGCTGCGCGAGCTCGACCCCGCCGTTCCCGACCTGATCCTCGGCCTGGCCGGTCCGGACGCCCCGGTCCGGTGCGTGGTCGACGTGCGCCACCTCGGCGGCGCGCTGGCCCGGTCGCCGCGGGTGCCGAGCGCGGTCGGCCACCGGGACGCGGCGTACGTGGTCAACGTGGTCTCGCCGCTGGCCGGCCCGGACGCGGCCGGCGCCGTCAACGGGACGCACCGGCGGCTGATGGACGCGCTGGCGCCGTGGACGCTGGGCCGGTTCCTGAACTTCCTGGCCGGCGGCAGCCCGGTCGACCTCGCGGAGGTGTACGAACCCGCCGACCGGGCGCGGCTCGCCACGCTCAAGGCCGCGTACGACCCGGCCGGCACGTTCCGGCTGACCCGCCCTGTCACCCCGTCCTGAGCACGACCTTGCCGGTGGCGCGGCTCTCCTCCAGGTACCGGTGCGCCTCGGCGGCCTCCTCCAGCGGGAACACGCGGTCGACGTTGGCGTGGTACGCCCCGCGCTCCACGCCCTCCACGATCCGTTGCAGCGCCGCCTCGCCGGCCGCGCCCTTGAGGTCGTCGCTGTGGAAGGCGGTCAGCTTGGTGCCGGACGGGACCATCGCCACCGGCTCGAACTCCGGGATCGCCCAGACGCCGCTGAGCATGCCGGTCACGCACACGGTGCCGCCGCGCGCGGCGAGGGCCAGCGACTCGACCGTGGTGGGCGCGCCGATCAGGTCGAGCACGTACTCCGGGCCGCCGGGCTTGATCCGGCGGGTCTGCTCGGCGACCGCGCCGGCGCCGGCGTCCACGATCACGTGGTCGGCGCCGCGGGCGGCGAGCAGCTCGGCCTTGGCCGGGTTGCGGGTGGTGGCGATGGTCTCCAGCCCGTAGTCGGCGGCCAGCGACAGCGCGGCCATGCCGACCGAGGAGGTGGCGCCGCGGACCAGCAGCGTGCCGCCCGTGCCGGCGCCCGCGCCGAGCGCGGCCATCGACCCGTACGCGGTCAGGTACGTCTCGGGCAGCGCGCCGAACACCTCCCAGTCCAGCGACATGGTCACCGGGATGAGCAGCTCGTCCGGCAGTAGCGCGTACTCGGCGTAGCCGCCGTCGAACTCCCGGCCCATCTCGCCCATCACGGCGGCGACGGTGGCGCCGGCCGGCAGCCCGGTGCCGGAGGTGGCGGAGACCACGCCGACGCACTCGATGCCCAGCACGCGCGGGAAGCGGACGTTCGGCGAGTGTCCCTGGCGGGTCATCAGCTCGGACCGGTTGACGCCGGCCGCCTCCACCCGCACCAGCGTCCAGCCTGGACGCGGCTCCGGCACCGGTACCTCGCGTACCTCCAGCACGTCCGGCGGACCGGCCTTCGCGGCCACCACCGCCCGCATCGTCTCCGGCATGGGACCAGCGTAGGCGGGCGGCGGCGGTCGGGACGGAACCGTGCACGTTCCGGGATGGAGAACGTGCCCACTCAGGACAAACCTCTCTAAACTGCCGCCCGTCAACCTCCTCCGACATCTCGGAGTACCGCGTGAAATATTTCCGTCTCGCCGCCGCCGGCAGCCTGCTGGCCGGCGCCGCCCTCGCCGTCCCGCTGCTGGTCGCGCCGGGCTCGGTGCCCCGAGCCCACGCCGACGGCGTCACCACCGAGGCCGTCTTCAACAACCCGGTGGGCACCGCCGACCAGCAGCGGGCCATCGTCAACCGGATCATCCAGCTCATCGACGGCGCGCCGGCCGGCTCCCGCATCCGGATGAGCACGTACTACGCCGACGACCCGGCGATCCCGACCGCCCTGGTCGACGCGAAGAACCGCGGCGTGAACGTCCAGGTCATCTTCGATCACAAGGAGGCGAGCGACAGCGCCAAGACGGCCGTGTACAACCAGTTGGCGAGCGGGCTGGGCACCAACAAGTCCGCCGGCTCGTGGGTGATGATGTGCCCCACCGACCGGGGCTGCATCGGCAACCGCACGCTCGGCACGGTCAAGTCGATCAACCACACCAAGTTCTACCTGTTCTCCAGCACCGGCGGCACGCCCGACGTGGTCGTGCAGTCGTCGGCGAACCTGCACAACGGCCGCGACGGCACCCTGGGCTGGAACAACGCGCTGATCCTCGCCGGCAACGACCCGATCTACCAGCAGTACTCCGGGTACTTCGACGACCTGGCCGCGCTGCGGACCAACAACAACTACTACGACACCCGCACGCCGCTCGCGTCCGGCGACGCCAAGATCCACTTCTTCCCGCGCCAGGAGACGTCCGGCGTGAGCCCGTACAACGACCCGTCCGAGGACACCATGGCGACCGTCCTCGACCACATCGACTGCTTCGGCAACACCACCGTCGGCACGTCCGACAACCACCGCACGATCATCCGGGTCAACCAGAACATTTTCAGCCGGACGTACCTGGCCAGCAAGCTGGTCGCGCTGGACAAGGCCGGCTGCTACGTCGAGGTGGTCGAGAACTACGAGCGCGGCGCCAGCGACAGCCAGGCCAGCGTGTCGCTGAACACGCTGCTCGCCAAGACCAGCAGCGCGTACCACGGCGTCCTCGTCCGGTACTTCTGCGACAACGACACCACCTGGACGCACTCCAAGTACCTGCTGGTGGAGGGCAAGTACTACGGCGTCGCCGACCGCAAGATCGTGTGGACCGGCAGCGCCAACTGGAGCACGAACTCGCTGCGGCAGGCCGACGAGACGATCCTGCAACTCGAGGACAGCGCGGTCTTCGCCGGCTACGCCGCCAACTTCGCCGCCGCCAGGGACAACGCGCCGCACCAGCCGGCCAACGGCGACGCCATCGCCTGCTGACCGGGGTTGCGTTCGAGCGCGCTCGCATTGAGAAGCTGGGGCCATGGCGACGACGACGACCATGACAAGGACGTTGGGCCGCAGCGGGATCGAGGTGAGCGCGCTCGGCTTCGGATGTTGGGCCATCGGCGGCCCGTTCTGGCGCGGCGACAAGGCCGCCGGCTGGGGCGAGGTGGACGACGCGGAGTCCACCAGGGCGGTCCGCCGGGCCCTTGACCTCGGCGTGACGTTCTTCGACACCGCCGACGTCTACGGCACCGGCCACAGCGAGGAGGTCCTCGGGGCGGCGCTGGCCGGCCGGCGCGACGAGGTCGTCATCGCCACCAAGTGGGGCAACACGTTCGACCCGGCCCGGCGGCAGCTGACCGGGTCCGACCTCAGCCCGAAGTACCTGCGCAGCGCTGTGGAGGGGTCGCTGCGCCGGCTCGGCACCGACCGGATCGACGTGTACCAGCTGCACCCGCAGCCGGCGGCGGCCGAGGCGCTCGACCTGGTCGCCGAGCTGGACGCGCTGGTGGACGAGGGGCTGATCAGGGCGTACGGGTGGAGCGTGGACGACCCGGACCGGATCGCGGCGTTCGCGGCCGGCTCGGCGGCCTCCGTCGTCCAGCACGTGCTGAACGTGCTGGAGGACGCGCCGGCGGTGCTGGCCGCCTGCGACACCTACGACCTGGGCAGCATCGCCCGCGCCCCGCTCATGATGGGCCTGCTGTCCGGGAAGTTCACCGCCGAGTCGACGATCTCCCGGGACGACGTGCGGGGCGCGCAGCCGGAGTGGCTGACGTACTTCCGCGACGGCCGGCCGGCGCCGGAGTTCCTGGCCCGGCTGGAGGCGGTCCGGGACGTGCTCACCAGCGACGGCCGCACCCTCGTGCAGGGCGCGCTGGCCTGGATCTGGGCGCGCGGCCCGCGCACCGTGCCGATCCCGGGCTTCCGCACCGTCGCGCAGGTCGAGGAGAACGCCGGCGCGCTCGCCCGCGGCCCGCTCACCCCGGCCCAGTTCGCCGAGGTCGAGCGCCTCCTCGGCCGCGCCTGACCCCGGTCAGGTGGCGAGGACGGACAGGACGTTGCCGGCCGGGTCGGTGAACCAGGCGATGTCGGGTCCCTGGCCGGTCTCGCTGCCGCGCATGATGCCCTTGCCGTCCTGCGGCATCCCCTCGTACCTGGCCATCCGGACGCCGCGGGCGGCGAGCGCGTCGACCGCCGCCTCCACGTCCTCGACCGGGAAGTTCAGCACCGTGTAGGTGGCCGGCGTGTGGTTCGGCTTGGGGTAGACCAGCACCGTGCCGGCGGTGCCGTCCGGGCCCAGGTGCAGCTGGAGCATTCCGTTCGTCTCGGTCACCCGCAGGCCGAGGGTGCCCTCGTAGAACTGCTTCGCGGCCGGCACGTCGTCCACGGAGAAGCCGCTGAACGCCTTGGTGTCGCCAAACATGACCATCCCTCCCTCGGTCGCTTGTGATGGACAACTCTACTCCGTCAAACGAAGCGAGGAGGTTGATCCGGGCCGCAGTACGGTGTGGGCATGACCGGACGAGAAGAGCTGCACGCGCGTGCCGTGGACGAGTTCGGCGGCCGGGTGGAGCGGATCCGGCCCGACCAGTGGGACCTGCCGACGCCGTGTCGCGAGTGGACGGTACGGGACCTGGTCGGCCACCTCGTGTACGAGCAGCTGTGGGTGCCGTCGCTGCTGGCCGGCGCCACCATCCAGGAGATCGGCGACCAGTTCGAGGGCGACCAGCTCGGCGACGACCCGCAGGCGGCGTGGAAGCGGACCTCGGCGGCGGCGGTGGAAGCGGTGGCGGCAGCCGGCGACCTCGGCGACTTCGACGTGCACCTGTCCTACGGCAGCACCTCCGCCGACCACTACGTCGGCGAGCTCACCAGCGACCTGGTCGTGCACGCCTGGGACCTGGCCAGGGCCATCGGCGCCGACGACACCCTCGACCCCGGGCTGGTCGAGGCGGTGCTGGACTCGACGCCGCCCGGCGGCCCCGGCCCGGCCGCGATCTTCGACCCGCCGGTACCGCTGCCGCCGGACGCCGGCGCCCAGGACCGCCTGATCGCCCTGTACGGCCGGCAGCCGTAGGTGTCGATGCCAGGCCCGCCCGTTCGACTACTCGGGGAACCGGCGAGCGGCGCCGGTCCGCACCGAGGAGGACGACGATGAAGTACCTGCTCCTGCTGCACGGCGAACCCCTGCCCGAGCCCGGAACGCCGGAAGCCGCGGAGCTGTTCGCCCGCTACCGCGCCGCGACCGCGGCGATGGCCGAGGCCGGCGTCCTGCTCGCCACCGGGCCGCTCCAGCCGGTGGAGGCCACCACCACGCTGCGGGTCCGCGACGGCGAGGTGCTGCTCACCGACGGCCCCGCCGCCGAGATCAAGGAGCAGTTCGGCGGGTTCACCCTGATCGAGTGCGCCGACCTGGACGAGGCGCTGAAGTGGGCCGCGACCATCCCGGCGGCGGCCGACGGCTGCGTGGAGATCCGGCCGGTGGTGCCGGTGGAGGCGCCGGCCTGAACGAGCGGTACGAGGAGCTGTTCCGGGCGCACTGGTGGGCGGCGGTCGCCACCGTCACCCGGCTGGTCGGCGACCTCGAAGTGGCCGAGGACGCGGTGCAGGACGCCTGCCTGGTCGCGCTCGACCGCTGGCCGGCCGAGGGCGAGCCGGCCCGGCCCGGACCGTGGCTGGTCGGGGTCGCCAAGCACAAGGCGCTCGACCGGCTGCGGCGCGAGGCCCGCCGGCCGGAGCGGGAGGCGGCCGCCGCCCGCGAATCCGGCGGGCCCGCCACGGCGGCGGAGGAGTGGCCGGTGGCGGCCGTCGACGACGAGCTGGGACTGGTGTTCCTGTGCTGCCACCCGGCGCTCGACCCGGCCGCCAGGGTCGCGCTCACCCTGCGGTCGGTGTGCGGGCTCGCCACCGCCGACATCGCGACCGCCTTCCTGGTACCGGAACCGACGATGGCGCAGCGGCTGGTCCGGGCCAGGCGCAAGATCCGGCAGGCCGGCATCTCGTTCCGGGTGCCGGCGGCCGGCGACCTGCCGGCCCGGCTGGCCGCCGTGCTCCGCGTGGTGTACCTGGTCTTCACCCAGGGCCACATGGCCAGCGGCGCCGAGCTGGTCCGCGGCGACCTGTGCGCCCAGGCGGTACGGCTGGCCAGGGCGCTCGCCGGGCTGCTGCCCGACGAGCCGGAGGTCGCCGGCCTGCTCGCGCTGCTGCTGCTCACCGACGCCCGCCGGGACGCGAGGGTGGACGGCGCCGGCGAGCTGGTGCTGCTCGAGGACCAGGACCGGAGCCGCTGGGATCGGGCCATGATCGCCGAGGGCGAGGCGCTGGTGGAGCGGGCGCTGCGGGCCGGCCGGCCGGGGCCGTACCAGCTCCAGGCGGCGATCGCGGCCTGCCACGCCACCGCCCCGTCCGCCGCCGGCACCGACTGGCCGCAGATCGCCGCGCTGTACGGGGAGCTGCTCCGCTACGAGCCCACCCCGGTGGTGCGGGCGAACCTCGCGGTCGCGGTCGCGATGGCCGAGGGGCCGGCGGCCGGGCTGCCGTTGCTGGAGGCGGCCGGCGCGCATCCCCAGCTCGCCCGCTGGCCCCGGTGGCACCTGGCCAGGGCCGAGCTGCTGGCCCGGCTCGGCCGTACCGCCGAGGCGCTGGCCGCGTACCGGGCCGCGCTCGACCTCGACCCGACCCCGGCCGAGCGCGCCTTCGTCACCCGCCGCGCCGGTCAGTGGCAGCAGGTGTTGGACGCCCAGAGCGGCACGCCGGCGGGGGAGTAGACGACCAGGGTGCCGTCGTCCTGGAGGACCAGGTCCGCGCCCGGCTGCCCCGACGTGCCGCTCGCCCAGACCGCCGCGCTGGCCGCGTCGTACAGCACGAAGTTGCCGTCGCCCTGCATGATCGCGGTCGCCGTCGGGACGGCCCGGCCGGTCGTGCCGGTGCTCCACAGCGCCGTGTCGCCCTGCCGGAGCACCAGGTTGCCGTCCTGTTGCAGGGCCAGCGTGAACCGGCCGTCGCAGGAGGTCACCGCCTGCCCCGGGTACAGGCCCTGGCCGGCGCCGGCCCGGCAGCCCGGCACCGGCCCCGCGGCGCGCAGGATGCCCGGCTCGGACACGCCCAGCACGTACGTCAGCGTCGCCGCTGCGAACTGCGGTTGCAGCGTGCTGGCGGTGGCGGCCTGGTACTGGAACGCGCCCGGCCGGGACGGCGTGCCGCCGCAGCCGCCGCCGAGCGCGCCCACGTGCCGGGCGGTGTCGACGTTGCCGGTCACGGTCCAGTCGCTCACGCCGTTGACCGCGTAGCCGTACGCGACGTTCTGCCCCTGGACGGTGTTGCCGGTGACGCTGGCGCCGTGGTTGGTGCCGGTCCCGCAGCCCCACACCTGCGGTCCCATCGCGATGCCGACCTTGATGAGGTCGCCGCTGCCGTCGATGACGTTGCCCGTCACCACGGTGCCGGTGTAGTTGCCGTCCATCGGCGCGTAGTCGACCAGGTTGATGCCGCCGAGCAGCTGGCGGCTCACCGCGGTGATCCGGTTGTCCCGCACGGTGGAGCCGGGCGCGCCGAAGATGACGATGCCGCCGTCGGTGGCGTCCTGGACGGTGTTGTTCGCGACGAGACTGTCGCCGCAGGCGAGCGAGATGCCGTCGGCCCAGGTACCGGCGGGTTCGTCGGTGCCGGCCGGACCGATCGTGTTGTCGACGACCGTCGCGCGCTGGCACTGCGGCACGCCGCCGGTGACCGCGCCCTCGATGAGGTGCACGGTGGACCAGCTGCGGGTGTCGTGCGCGACGACCGCCCGTACCGTCTGGTCCGTGCCGGCGCCGCCCATCTCCAGCAGCGCCCCGCCGGTGAGCTGGCCGAGCGCCGGCCGGTTGCCGTCGACCTCGACGTTCTCCACCACCACACCCGGCTGGTTGTTGCCGTTGATCGCGGTGGTGAGCGCGCCGCCGGTCACCCGCAGCACCGCCCTGGTCCCGTCGGTGGGCAGGCCCTGAGTGAGCAGCCGCTGGCCGGGTGCGGTGAAGGTGACCGGGTTGGTCAGCGTGAACACCGCGCCGGGGCACAGCACGGCCTGGGCGTTCGCGCCGGCCAGCGCCGCGTTGATGGTCGCGTCGGTGCCGGAGGGCAGGCAGCCGGCGGCGGCGTCGGCCGTCCTGTCGGCGAGCCCGCCGGCCGCCGCCACCAGAGCGGTGACGGCGGCGAGCGCGAGTGCGGGATGGCGGGTCGGCATGGGACTTACCGTACAAACCGGAAACCAGGCCCGCAAGATGTTGATACGGGAATGTAAATTCTCTACAGAATGGCCGCCAGGCCGGCACGGAGCAGCTGCTCCACCTGGGCGGCGATGTCGGCGCGGTTCTTCTCGAACGTCGGATCGGTGAGGTCGGCGGTGTCGTCGGCGGCCATCGTCAGCACCGGCGTGTGCAGGTGGCCGGCGGGCAGGCCGGGGACCAGCTCGTCGCGCAGCAGCGTGTCGCGGTACGCCACCTCGTTGGACAGGTACCCGCCGCCGCTGCCCTCGACCGCGATCGAGCCCGGTGTCGGCCCGTCCGGCCGCGTCACCGGGCCGGTGCCGCCGGCCGGGATCTCCACCACCGGCACGTCCACGTTCACCGGGAACGGCGCCGTCCCGGCCGCGGCCATCGCGTCCACCGGCAGGCTGGTACGCAGGAACTCCGGCCCCGGCCCGACACCGGGGAACACCACCGGCGCGGTCGCCGTGCCGCCGCCCCACACGTTGTCGTTGTCGCCGATGCTGACCACGTCGCGGCGCCGGCCGTTCCACACCTCCAGGTCGAACCGGCCCGGCCGGCCCTGGCTGATCGTGGTCACCATGTCGGCCCGCTGCGGCCCGGCCAGGTAGTGCGGGCGGAAGGCGTCCTCCACGATGCCCTGGTCGAAGTCGGCGTACCGCACCGGCAGCACGACCACCTGCACCTGCACGCGGGTGCCGGCCACCTCCAGGACGCGGCCGTCCAGCCGCAGCACCGCGGCGCCGGCCGGGTTGCCCCGGCGGATCTCCTGATCCAGCTGGAACGGGTCGAAGCCGGAGACGAACAGCCTGCGCACCCCCGGCAGCGGCCGGAACGCGCTGCTGGTGATGCCGCGCGAGGCGTGCTCGAAGGCGTGCTCCAGCGCGGCGCGGTCGGCGGCCGTCAGCGCGAACCGCGGCGTCCACTGCCGCAGCGCCAGCGTCATCGACAGCCGCGCCCAGTACAGCGGCCGGTCGTCGTCGCCAGGCAACGCGGTCCCTCGCGGGTCCTGGGCGCGGCGGACAGCCGCCTCCCAGAGCAGCCGGCCGGCCGCCGGGACCGCGGCACGGGCGGCGGCCCGGTCGGGGAGCGCGCACAGGACGGCGCCGAAGCCGTCCACGATCCGGTCGAAGCCGCTCAGCCGCAGCAGCCGGGTAGCCACCGGCGTCGGGTCGGCGCCGATCGTGCGGGTCAGCCGCTGCTCCTCGACGGTGCCGGCGACCGAGGTGTCCCGGCACCCGGCCGCGACCGGGGCCGGGGCCGGCGGGCCGGCCGCGGCCGCCGCGCCCACCGCCGGCCCGGAGAACACCGTCACCAGGCAGGCCATCAGCGCTCCCAGCCGCTTATGCGAGTAATCCATCGTCGCATCCCTTCTGTCCCGTTCCGCCGAGGCTACGCCGGGAAGGCGGCGGTGGCCGTCCTGGCAGGATGGCGCCCATGCCGTACCTCGCCCTGGTCGCCGTCGTGGTCGCCGACTACGACGAGGCGATCGCCTGGTACACCGGCGTGCTCGGGTTCCGGCTGGTCGAGGACACCCCGCTGGACGAGCCCGGCAAGCCGGGCAAGCGCTGGGTCGTGGTCTCGCCGCCGGCCGGCCCCGGCGAGGCCGACGGGCCGGGACGGACGGCGATCCTGCTGGCCAGGGCAGGCGACGAGCGCCAGCGCGCACGGGTCGGCGACCAGACCGGCGGGCGGGTGTGGCTGTTCCTGCGCACCGACGACTTCGCCCGCGACCACGCGCGGCTCCTGGAAGCTGGAGTCACGTTCGTCCGGCCGCCGCGCGACGAGCCGTACGGCACCGTCGCCGTGTTCGCGGACCTGTACGGCAACCTGTGGGACCTGATCGGGCCCCCTGGGTAGCATCCGGCCGTGACCGAACAGCGCGTCGAGGCCAACGGGATCACCTTCCACGTGACGGAGGCCGGCGACGGGCCGCCGGTGCTGCTGCTGCACGGCTTCCCCGACAGCGCGGAGCTGTGGCGGTGGCAACTGCCCGCGCTGGCCGCCGCCGGGTACCGCGCCATCGCCCCCGACCTGCGCGGATGCGGCCGGACCGACCGGCCGGAGCGGGTCGAGGACTACCGGATGCGGGTGCTCGTCGCCGACGTCGCCGGGCTGCTCGACGCGCTCGGGCTGGAGCGGGTCGCGCTGGTCGGGCACGACTGGGGCGCCGGGCTGGCCTGGCGGGTGGCGATGTACGCGCCCGAGCGGGTGGAGCGGCTGGCCGTGGTGTCGGTCGGGCACCCGCGGGCGGGGATCGCCGCCGGCATGCCGCAGCACCAGCTGTCCTGGTACATGCTGTGGTTCCTGTTCCCCGGCGTGGCCGAGCGGGTGCTGCCCGCCGACGACTGGGCGCTCTACCGGGAGTGGGCCTGGGCGGGCGCGGAGCGCGGCGCCGACGAGGACCTGGAGCGGCAGATCGCCGCCCTGTCCCGGCCGGGTGCGCTCACCGCGGGGCTGAACTGGTACCGCGCCAACATCCGCCCGGACACGTTCGTGGCCCGCGACCCGGCCGCCTTCCCGATGCCGCCGGTCAGCTGCCCGGTGCTGGGCGTCTGGTCCAGCGCGGACCCTGCCCTCGGCGAGGACCAGATGCGCCGGTCCGCGGAGTTCGTGGCGGGGCCGTTCCGGTACGAGCGGATCGACGGCGTCGACCACTGGGTGCCGGTACACGCCGCCGAACCGCTGAACGCGCTGCTCCTGGACTTCCTCGCTACCCGGTACGGCGGGTGATCAGCCGGATGCCGGTCGCCGCCAGCGTGCCGCCGGCCAGGCCGGCCAATTCCTGCCGGCGCAGCTCGGCCCGCAGCGCGGCGCCGGTGGGCAGGTCCTCGCGCAGCCAGTCGCCGAGGTAGTGGTGCAGGTACGGCGTGGCGCGGGCGGTGTCGACCGGGAACCGGCGGGCCAGCGCGGCCAGCATCGCCGTACCGGTGTGCAGGTCGGCGTGCTGGCGGCGCCAGCGGCCGGCCGGGTCGGCGTCCCGGCCGCCGTCCGGGTGGTCGTGCTGCCGCTCCGCCGGTACCGCGCCGGCCGCGACCAGCAGGTCGGCGGTGCCGTGGAACCAGCGGGCGGTGGCCGCGTCCACCCTGTCCCAGGCGAACTCGTCCACCACCAGCAGGCCGCCGGGCGCCAGCAGCGCGGCGGCCGCGTCCACCGCCCGGTCCAGCTTCTCGACGTGGTGCAGCGACAGCCGGAACACCACCGCGTCGAAACCGCCGGCCGGGCCCTCGTAGCGGGTGATGTCGGCGTGCACGGCGGGTACGCCGGCCGCCCGCGCCGCCGCCACCGCGCCCGCGTCGCTGTCCACCGCCGTGACGTGGTGGCCGCGTTCGGTGAGCGCCGCCGCCAGCCGGCCGGTGCCGCAGCCGGCGTCCAGCACCCGGGCGCCGCCGCCGGCCGGCAGCGCCCCGTCCAGGTCCGCGATCAGGTCGTCCATGTCCCCACCGTGCCGGCCGGGAGGCATGACCACCACTGCCGGTCTGACCTGGGAGTCATACGCTGACGGTATGGCTACCGCTGACCTCTGGGCCCTGCGCACCCTCGTCGCCGTCGCGGACGGCGGGTCGTTCACGGCCGCGGCGGCCGCGCTGGCCACCACCCAGCCGGCCGTGTCGCGGCAGGTCGGGGCGCTGGAACGGCGGTACGGCACGCAGCTCTTCCGGCGCGCCGCCCGTGGCGTCCGGCCCACCCCCGCCGGCGAGGTGGCGATCGAACAGGCCAGGCAGATCCTGGCCCGGGTGGCGGCGATGGAGTCGCAGCTGCGCGCCTTCGCCGGACCGGACGCCGGCCAGGTGCGGCTCAGCGCGTTCCCCAGCGCCAACACCGCGCTGGTGCCGAGGGCGGTGCGGCGGTTCGCGGGCCGGTACCCGGGTGTGGCCGTGTCCCTGCTCGACGTGCCGTCCGCGCGGGCGGCGCACGCGGTCCGCGACGGCGAACTCGACCTGGCCCTGATCACCGGCTGGGACACCGCCTCCACCGCGCCGCACGACGGTGTCGAACTGGTGCCGCTGCCGCCCGACCAGCTCTGGGTGGCCCTGCCGCGCGACGACCCGGCCGCGTCGGGGGAGGAGGTCCGGCTGGCCGACCTGCGCGACCGCACCTGGATCGAGGGCGCACACCCCGACTGCCTCGGCCCGCTCACCGCCCTGCGCGACGCGCTCGGCGGCCCACCCCGTACCGCCTACCACTGCGACGACTGGAACGGCAAGCAGGCCCTGGTCGCTGCCGGCCTCGGCATCACCCTCTACCCGTCGGTGGCCCTACCCTGCACCCACCCCGGCATCGTCCTCCGCCGCCCCGTCCCGGCCCTCCCGACCCGCCCGCTCTACGCCGCACTGCCCGAACCCCCGTTCCGCCTCCCCGCCACCACCCACTTCCTCCAAACCCTCACCACCGAAATAACAGGCCCACCCCCCTGACCCCCCAGGCGATACCCCGCCCGCCCGGGGGGAGAGGGGCGCTGCGGACGGAGGTGCTGCGGGGCGGTGGCACTGCGGGGCGGTGGCACTGCGGGGCGGTGGCACTGCGGGGCGGTGGCACTGCGGGGCGGTGGCACTGCGGGCGGGGGTCGCGGAGGTGGGCGGCGCGGACGTGAAGCCGCGGAGGCGGCCGCTGCGGAGGTAGAGGTGCTGCGCGCGATGGCGTCGCGAACGGAGAGCCCCACGGACGGAGAGCCCCACGGACGGAGAGCCCCACGGACGGAGAGCCCCGCAGATGTAGGCGATGCGGACGGAAGCGCTGCGGAGGTGGGCGCTGCAGACGGGGCGTCGCGGGCGCTTGCTGCGGACGGAGGCGTCGGGACGGGGGCGTCGGGACGGGGGCGTCGGGGACGGGGGCCGCCGGGGACCGGGCGCTGCGGGCGGTGGCACTGCGGGCGGGCGTCGCGGAGGTGGGCGTCGCGGACGGAGAGCCCCACGGACGGAGAGCCGCGCAGAAGTAGGGGATGCGGACGGAGGCGCTGCGGAGGTGGGCGCTGCAGACGGGGCGTCGCGGGCGCTTGCTGCGGACGGAGGCGTCGGGACGGGGGCGTCGGGGACGGGGGCCGCCGGGAACCGGGCGCTGCGGGCGGGGGTGCTGCGGGCGGGGGTCGCGGAGGTGGGCGCCGCGGAGGTAGAGGTGCTGCGCACGGTGGCGCCGCGGAGGTGGGCGCCGCGGAGGTGGGCGCCGCGGAGGTAGAGGCGCTGCGCGCGGTGGCGTCGCGGACGGAGAGCCCCACGGGCGGAGGGCCCCGCGGACGGAGGGCCCCGCGGACGGAGAGCCCCGCAGATGTAGGCGATGCGGAGGTGGGTGTCGCGGGCGTATCGCGGGTGGGGGTGGTGCCGTTTCGCCGCCGCGCCATGCGAGGGCGTCGGGTCGGGGAGGGGCGCGGCATGGCGGGTATCTATCGGGACGGGGTGGTGCCATGCTCGGGCGTAGGCCGGAGGTGGAGGATGTGGCGACTGGCGTGCGCGCTCGCGCTGGCCGTGGGGCTGGGGACGGCGACGGCGGGATGTACCGGGCCCGCACCGGCCGGCGGCAGCGACGGCGACATCGTCGTGGCCACCGGCCAGGAGATCACCGGCCAGTGGCAGCGGATCATCGACGAGGGCTGGAACCGCTCCCATCGCCGCAAGGTCCGGCTGGTCGAGCTGTCCGACAATGCCGACGCCCAGCGCACCTCCATGGTGAAGGTCCTCAACGCGCACAGTTCCGCGTACGACGTGCTCAGCATGGACGTCATCAACACGGCCGAGTTCGCCGCCAAGGGCTGGATCATCCCGCTGCCCGCCGGTGAGTTCGACCTGCCCGACCGGCTGCCGGCGACGGTCGCCAGCGCCACCTGGCGCGGCACGCTGTACGGCGCGCCGTGGGTGTCCGACGGCGGGATGCTGTACTACCGCTCCGACCTGGTCGCCAAGCCGCCCGCCAACTGGGCCGAGCTGGTCCAGGACTGCCAGAACATCGCCCGCCCGCGCGGGATGGGGTGCTACGCCGGCCAGTACGCGCCGTACGAGGGCCTGACGGTCAATGTGGACGAGGCGGTCCGCGCGGCCGGCGGCCAGATCCTGTCCGACGACGGCGCCACCGTCACCGTCGACAGCCCCGCCGCCCGCGCCGGCCTCCAGTTCCTCGTCGACGGCTTCAGGCAGGGCTACGTTCCGCACGACGCGCTCACCTACAAGGAGGAGGAGAGCCGGGTCGCGTTCGAGCAGGGCCAGCTGCTGTTCCTCCGCAACTGGCCGTACATCTACGGGCTGGCCAACCAGATCGGCCCGGACTCGAAGGTGGCCGGTCGCTTCGACGTGGCGCCGCTGCCGGCCGGCCCGTCCGGCCACGGCGTGTCCTCGCTCGGCGGCCACAACCTGGCCGTCAGCGCGTACTCCACCAAGAAGTCCGACGCGATCGACTTCGTCCGCTGGATGACCGGCATGGCGCCGGAGAAGCTGGTGGCGCAGCGGATGGCGTACGCGCCGACCTTCGCTTCCCTTTACGACGACCCCGAGCTGCGCCGCCAACTGCCGTACCTGGGCGTGCTGAAGCAGAGCGTCGAGGGCGCCGCGCCGCGCCCGCGCACGCCGGAGTACCCGGCCGTCACGCTGATCATCCAGCGCGAGGCCACCCAGGCGCTGCTCGGCAACAAGTCCGTGGACGGCGCGGTCGCCGACATGGCCGCCGAGCTCAGCGAGAAGATCCGCCAGTGACGCCGGGAGGACCGTCCGCCGGCTCGCCGTCCAGCCGGAACCAGTAGAAGCCGTGGCCGGCCAGCGTCACCAGGTACGGCATGTCGCCGATCACCGGGAACGGCACCTCGCCGGTCAGCTCCACCGGCGCCGTTCCCCGGTACTGCTGCAGGTCAAGCTCGGTCGGCTGGGGGAACCGGGACAGGTTGTACACGCACAGCACCCGGTCCTCGCCGTACTCCCGGACGAACGCGAACACCGACAGGTTGCTGGTGCCCAGTTCCACCAGCGGGCCGAGGCTGAGCGCCGGGTTGCGGCGGCGGATGCCGATCATCCGGCGGTTCCAGCGCAGCAGCGACGCCGACGACTCCCGCTGGGTCTCCACGTTGACGGCCTCGTACCCGTACACCGGGTCCATGATGACCGGCAGGTGCAGCCGGCCGGGCGTGCAGGAGGAGAAGCCGGCGTTGCGGTCCGGGCTCCACTGCATCGGGGTCCGCACCCCGTCCCGGTCGCCGAGCCAGATGTTGTCGCCCATGCCGATCTCGTCGCCGTAGTACAGCACCGGTGAGCCGGGCAGCGACAGCAGCAGCGCGGTGAACAGCCGCAGCTGGTCGGGATCGTTGTCGAGCAGCGGGGCGAGCCGGCGGCGGATGCCCAGGTTGGCCTTCATCCGCGGGTCCCGCGCGTACTCGGTGTACATGTAGTCGCGGTCCTCGTCGCTGACCATCTCCAGCGTCAGCTCGTCGTGGTTGCGCAGGAAGATGGCCCACTGGCCGCTCGCCGGCAGCACCGGCGTCTGGGACAGGATCTCCGAGATCGGGAAGCGGTTCTCCCGCCGGACGGCCATGAACAGCCGCGGCATCAGCGGGAAGTGGAACGCCATGTGGCACTCGTCGCCACCCGACTCGTACGACCCGAAGTACTCCACCACGTCGGTCGGCCACTGGTTGGCCTCGGCGAGCAGCACCTTGTCCGGGTACTCCTTGTCCACCACCTCGCGGATCCGCTTGAGGAACTGGTGGGTCTCGGGAAGGTTCTCGCAGGTGGTGCCCTCGCGCTTGTACAGGTACGGCACCGCGTCGAGCCGGAAGCCGTCCACGCCGAGGTCCAACCAGAACCGCAGCACCTCCAGCATCGCCTCCTGCACCGCCGGGTTGTCGTAGTTCAGGTCCGGCTGGTGGCTGAAGAAGCGGTGGAAGTAGAACTGCTCGCGCACCGGATCGTAGGTCCAGTTGGACGACTCGGTGTCGACGAAGATCACCGGCACCTCGGCGTGGCCGAAGTCGTCGTCGGCCCAGATGTACCAGTCGCCGTACGGCCCGTGCGGGTCGGCGCGGGAGGCCTGGAACCACGGGTGCTGGTCGGAGGTGTGGTTCATGACCAGCCCGACGATGACCCGGATGCCGCGCTCGTGCGCGCCGTCCAGCAGCGCGGTGAAGTCCTCCAGGGTGCCCAGCTCGGCCGGGATCTCTGTGTAGCCGGCGATGTCGTACCCGCCGTCGCGCAGCGGAGACTGGAAGAACGGCGGCAACCACAGGCAGTCGATGCCCAGCCACGCCAGGTAGTCCAGCTTGCTGGTCAGGCCGGCCAGGTCGCCGGTCCCGTCGCCGTCGGAGTCGGCGAACGACCGGACCAGCGCCTCGTAGAAGACAGCACGCTTGTACCAGTGCGGGTCGGGGGGACCGATCGTGCGCGCCGGCGCGGGAGTGTCCATGAGTCTCCCTGCGATTTCGGTGGGTAACCGCTACGGTAGGGCGCTCGCGGGTAGGCGCAAAGGGCGCGACCGGAGGCGTCGGTGAACGGCACGGCCTGTGCGGCACGCGGCGGGCCGGTGGGTGTGGCGGTGCGCCGAATGGTCGATGCCGTGCGCCGAACGGCGCCGCACCCTGTCAACCGGTAGGTGTGGCGTGCACGCCGGGCCGGTACTTCGGCACGCACAGCCGCACCTTCATGCCGGCCTGCGGCGCGGTCTCCACCACCAGGCCGTAGTCGTCGCCGTACACCTGGCGCAGCCGCTCGTCCACGTTGCCGAGCCCGATGCCGGCGTCGGAGTCCTGCTCGCCGGCCAGGATCCGGCGCACCCTGTCCGGGTCGGAGCCGACGCCGTTGTCCTCCACGCTCAGGTGCACCTCGGCGCCGACGTCCTCGGCGATGAGCGTGACCTCGCCGACGCCGGCCTTGCCCTCGATGCCGTGCCGTACCGCGTTCTCCACCAGCGGTTGCAGGCACAGGAACGGCATCGCCACGCCCAGGACCTCCGGGGCGACGCGGACCGTCACCTTCAGCCGGTCGCCGAAGCGGGCCTGCTCGAGGAGCAGGTACTGGTTGATCGAGCGCAGCTCCTCGGCGAGCGTGGTGAACTCGCCGTGCCGGCGGAACGAGTACCGGGTGAAGTCCGCGAAGTCCAGCAGCAGGTCGCGGGCGCGCTCCGGGTCGGTGCGCATGAACGAGGCGATCGCCCCGAGCGCGTTGTAGATGAAGTGCGGGGAGATCTGCGCGCGCAGCGCCCGCACCTCGGCCTCGGCGAGGCGGGTGCGGGACCGGTCCAGCTCGGCGAGCTCGAGCTGGCCGGACGCCCAGCGCGCCACCTCGCTGGTGGCCCGGACCAGCCCGGCCGACACGTCCGGGGCGTACGCCAGCAGGACCGCCCGTACCTGCTCGTCCACGGTCAGCGGCGCGGCGATCGCGCAGCGGATCGGGCAGGACGGCTCGCCGCAGGCCACCGTGTCGGCGCGCAGCACCTGCGTACGCCCGGTCGCGAACGTCTCCCCGGCGTGCCGCGCGGCGTGCTCCCGGTGATGCTCCCCGTCACCCTCCCAGGCCAGCGTGGTGGCCGGATCGACGACCGCCAGCGCCGACGTCCCCAGCAACGCCCGCAATGACCGCGCCGCCCGCCGCGCCGCCTCCGGCGTCAGCCCGGCCCGCAACGGCGGCGCGGCCAGCGACACCGCGTGCAACACCTCGAAGATCGCCCGCTCGGTGGGTGTCCCCAGGTCGCGCCGCACACTGGCGACCCGCCACAGGGCAACCCCACCGGCGGCCGCCACCACCAGCACGCCCACCGCCGCCAGCCCCACCCACACGCGCCCAGGCTAGTGCCCCGGCCGGCCACCCGATCCACTCCACTTTCCGCGCCAGCGGACCAGGGCTGGTCAGCCGGTGGGCGTGGGATCGGGCGCTGGGGCGGTGTCCGGGTCGTGGGTGATGCTGAGGCGGAGGTTCTCCGGGGCGTGCAGGCGGATCATCGCGCGCCGGGTACCGACCGGGCGGTGTCGCGGGGTGAGCAGCGACACCACGATCATCACCGCGAACGCCAGCGGCACCGACCAGGCCGCCGGCCAGGCCAGCAGCGTGTGCGGCCAGCCCCGGGCCGGCCCGCCGGCGATCGTCAGCGTCACCGCCGCGAGCGCCAGCCCGCCGCCCGTGACCATGCCGACCGCGGCCCCGATCCTGGTCAGCCGCCGCCACCAGATACCCAGTACCAGCAGCGGACAGAACGACGACGCCGCCACGGCGAACGCGAAACCCACCGTGTTCGCCACCGCCAGCCGGGGCGTGAGCAGGGTCAGCCCGGCCGGTACCCCGATCGCCAGCAGCGTCGCCAGCCGGAAGCCGGCGACACCCGGCCGGCGCAGCACGTCCTGGGACAGCACTCCCGCCACCGACAGCGCCAGTCCCGAGCACGTCGCCAGGAACGCCGCGAACGCCCCCGCCGTCACCAGCGTTCCGAGCAGCCGTCCGCCGACGCCGCCCACCATCCGCCCCGGCAGTACCAGCACCACCGCGTCGGTGTTCCCGGTGAGCAGGAGTTCCGGCGCGTACAGCCGGCCCAGCGCCCCGTACACCGTCGGCAACAGGTAGAACAGGCCCAGCAGCGACACCACCACGATCGTTGATCGCCGCGCCGCCCGCCCGTCCGGGTTGGTGTAGAAGCGGACCACCACGTGCGGCAGCCCCATCGTGCCCAGGAAGGTGGCGATGATCAGCGCGTACGTCACGTACAGCGGATGGTCCTCGCGACCGCTGGACAGCGGCAGCGCCCACCGGTGCCCGGTCACCGGCGGGATGCTGCTCACGTGCGGCACCGCGCCGCCGGCCGGGAACACCAGCCGGGTACCCCGCGCCACCCGGTGTGTCCGGCCCTGGAGGGCGAGGTGCTGGCCGGTGTAGAGGTTGCCGTCCACCTCCCCGTACGCGGTCACGATCACGAACCCGGCGGTCCGGATCGTCGCGTCGGCCTGCATGGTCACCGTGGTCTGCCGGGGGAACAGCGGCGGCTCCGGCCCGGTCACGGCCGGCGCGCCGTCGGCCCGCCACGCCAGGATCAGGAAGATCACCGGGATGCCGAGCGCGGTCAGCTTCAGCCAGTACTGGAAGGCCTGCACGAACGTGATGCTGCGCATTCCGCCGGCCGCCACGTTGGCCGCGACCACCCCGGCGACCAGCAGCCCGCCCAGCCACACCGGCGCGCCGGTCACCGTCCGCAGTGTCAGTCCCGCGCCCTGCAACTGCGGCAGCACGAACAGCCATCCGATGCCGACCACGAACGCGGTGGCGAGCTGCCGTACCAGCCGCGACTCCAGCCGGCTCTCCGCGAAATCCGGCAGCGTGTACGCGCCCGACCGGCGCAGCGGCGCCGCGACCAGCGCGAGCAGCACCACGTAGCCGGCCGTGTACCCGACCGGGTACCACAGCATGTCCGCGCCGTAGGACAGCACCAGCCCGGCGATGCCGAGGAAGGACGCCGCCGACAGGTACTCCCCGCTCACCGCCGAGGCGTTCCACCACGGGCCGACCGTGCGGGAGGCGACGTAGAAGTCCGAGGTGGTGCGGGAGATCCGCAGGCCCAGCGCGCCGATCAGGACGGTGGCGGCGACGACCAGCACGACCGCGGCCGTGCCGTACGCGCCGTCCGCCGAGAACCCACCGCCGCCCATCAGTGCGGGCGCTCCACCAGCTCGGAGAACTCGCGCTCGGCCCGCTCCGCCTGCCGGACGTAGAACCAGCAGACACCGACCATGAACGGGTACGCGACCACGCCGAGCACCAGCCACGGCAGCGGCAGGCCCAGCAGCCGCACCGCGCCCAGCGCCGGTACCAGCGCGAACAGCACCGGCAGCCCGCCCAGCAGGACGGCGAGCGCGGCGCACACCAGCAGCCCGAGCCGGAGCTGGCTGCGGCGCAGCGAGCGCATGTACGTCTCGCCGAGCTCGGTCTGCTCGTCGATGTCGCGGGTGGCCGGGTAGCGACCGGCGGCGGCCCGCCCGGACTGCCGGCGCGGGCCGGTGACGGTGACGCGCCGGGGCGCCTGCTCAGCCAGTGTCGGCCTCCTTCGCGGCCGGGCGGGCCTTGCGTACCAGCAGGTCGCGCAGCTCGCTGGTGTGCCGCCGGCTGACCGCGAGACGCCGGCCGCCGCCCACCAGCACCGTCGTCTGGCTGCCCTGGGACGTCAGCTCCTCGATGTGCGGCACGGCCACCAGGTAGCTGCGGTGGATGCGGACGAAACCGGCCGCCGCCCACCGTTCCTCCAGCACCGACAGCGGCACCCGGACCAGGTGGCTGCCACCGTCCACAGTGTGCAGCCGCGCGTAGTCGCCCTGCGCCTCCGCGTACCGGATGTCGCCGAGCCTCACGAACCGCGTCACGCCGGCCACCTCGACCGGCACGCTCTCCTCCCGCCCACCCGCCGCCCGGGGCGGCTCGCTGACGTGCCGGTCCCGTACCTCCGCCACCCGGCGCACCGCCTCCGCGACGCGCGACGCCCGTACCGGCTTGAGCACGTAGTCCACGGCCTTCAGGTCGAACGCGTCCACCGCGAACCCGTCGTGGGCGGTGACGAACACGACCCGCGGCGGGTGCGCGAACTTGGCCAGCACCCTGGCCAGGTCGAGCCCGTCCAGGCCCGGCATCTGGATATCCAGGAAGATCGCGTCGAACCCGCCGTCGGCACCCCCGCCGTCGTGGGCGCCCCCGTCCTCGGCCCGGTGCAGCAGCCGCAGCGCGGCGGCCGCGTCCCCGGCGCTCTCCACGCTGGCCACCCGCGGGTCGGCACGCAGCAGGTACACCAGCTCGTGCAGCGCCGGCGGCTCATCGTCCACGGCCAGTACGTGGAGCATGCGCAGACAGTACGCCCGAACCGCCCCAACGGCCTCAGTCGGCGATCAACCGGTTACCGCCGGCACCGCGCTGGGTGCTGCGTTCCCGCTGCCGGCGGATCAGGTAGATGCCGGGGGCGATGCCGGTACCGCCGTGTTCGGGATGGATGAGGTAGGCGGGCGCGGTGGTGCGCAGCGCGCCGAGGGCGAGCAGCTGGCCGTCCCGGACCTCGGTGGTCCACCGGCAGGTGCCGGCGTCGGCGACCAGCGTGTGCGGGTTGCCGCCGCCGGCGCCGCGCAGCAGCTCGATGCCGGCGGCGGGGACGGGACGCCAGTGCGCGTTCGGCGGTACCGCGACCTCGTCCGCGACCATCGCGATCGGGATGACGATCAGGTCGCCCTGGGCCTGGAGGCCGGCGACGACGGGGATCGTCACCTCCCGCTCCAGGTGGTCGAGCACGTCGAGGCCGGTGCGTGCGGTCAGGTCGGCAAGGGTCACGTTCGTCATGGTCATCACCTGTGTCGTTGTCACGTGCGGCGGGCGAGTTGGGCGTACTGGGCGGCGGACAGGCCGTAGGACCAGCCGGCGGCGGCGACCGGGTCGTCGAGGTCGGCGGGCACGCTCAGGCCGTACCGGCGGCGCTGACCGTCGCGCTCGACCGAGCCGTTGACGGCGAGCAGGACGCGGGCCGGCTCGCCCCAGACGTGCCGCGGAAGGTCGTAGAGCCGCAGTTCGCAGCCTGGATTGCCGGGGTCGGCGGCGGTGGCGGCCAGGCGCAGGCCGGCCTGGCTGATGTAGGTGTCCCAGCCGAGGCGTTCGATGGCGCAGCGGCGTACCTCGACGTTGCGCTCGGCGAGGATCCGCTCCACGGTCGGGTCCTCGATGACCCAGGCGGGGACCGGGGTGCCGTGCCAGGCGTGCGTGCCGGTGCCGTCGGGGTACTCGATGGCGAGGCCGCGTGGGTGGTGGGGGCGCAGCTCGCCGTGCTGGCCGCCCGGCAGCGGCTCGGTGTGTACGGCGGAGGTGCGTTCGGTGACCACGCACCAGCCATCGCCGGGCCACCACCAGCCGCACGAGCGGGCGAGCGCCGCCCACACGTCGAGCTGCCCGCCACCCGCCGGCCCGCGGCTCCGGAGTCGCCGGTACGCGTCGTAGTGGGCGATCCAGTACGCGTCGTGCTGGCCGTACCAGCACAGTCCCGGCGGCGCGCCGCCGAGCGCCGCACGCAGGGGCGTGCGCAGACCGTCACGGACGGTCCGGCCGAGCGAGTCACGGACACCGACCTCGAGCAGGTCCTCGAGGCGGGCGCCGTCGGCGAGTGCCTCCGCCACCGGCTGGGCCTCCCGCCGTCGCCAGCCGAACCCGCCGTGCCAGACCGCCGTGCCGCCGCGGCCGAGGTGACGGTCCAGTGCCTGGCGCAGGTCGTGTACCTGCGTCGCCAGCCGGCAGGCGACGTGCCAGGCCGAGGCCCCGTCAGGCGGCTCCCCGTACTGGACCCGTACCGGCTCCGCCGGCAGCCCGGCGACCGCCTGGCTCGGCGACTCCACCCAGGTGAACGACGGCGGCTTGCGGCCGAGTGTCCGGTACAGCTCGGCGATCGCCGCCTCGGCGGCGGGCCGGTCGGCTCGGGCGGTGGACAGGGCGGCGTCGCGCCATTCGGCGCGGATCGCGACGGCTTCCTGCCAGGATTCGAGGACTGGTACCGGCGGGTGGTCCCGCCGGGTACGGGCGCTCACCGCGCCAGGGCGTGACCGCCCTTCCCGTTGATGATCATTTTTCCAATCTACTCCGGCGGCTTCGCCTGCGGCAACCTGGCCGTCTTCTTCGCACCCGGCCGGGCCGACGGCGGCGGCACCACCGGGCCGATGTCCCCGTCCGGCGCCTCGTCCAGGTCCACGATCACCGGGGCGTGGTCGCTGGGCCGGGTGCCCTTGCGCGCCTTGCGGTCCACCCAGGCCGCCCGCACCCGGTCCGCGACCGGCCCGGTGGCGAGCACGAGGTCGATGCGCATACCGAGGTCCTGGTGGAACATGCCGGCGCGGTAGTCCCAGTACGTGAACACCCGCTCGTCCGGCCACCGCTCCCGTACCACGTCGCGCAGCCCCACTGCGGCCTGCAATTCGGCCAGCGCGGCCCGCTCCGGCGGCGTCACGTGCGTCTGCCCGACGTACGCCGCGGGATCGAACACGTCCGCGTCCGCCGGCGCGATGTTCATGTCTCCACACACGATGGCGTCCTCAGGCCCCTTGGCCACGACGTCGCGGAGCGCGCCCAGCCACGCCAGCTTGTACCGGTAGTGCTCCGAATCCGGCTCCCGCCCGTTCGGCACGTACACCGAGTGCACCCGGACCCCGCCGCAGGTGGCCGCCACAGCCCGAGCCTCCTGGTGCGGAAACCCCGGCCCGTCAGCCAACCCCAACACCACGTCCTCGAGCCCCACCCGGGAGAGGATCGCCACCCCGTTCCACCGCCCCTCCCCGTAGGCGGCCACCTCATACCCCCGGCCCCGCAGCTCCGCCCCCAACAGCGCCTCGAAGACCTCATCCTCGACCTTGGTCTCCTGCAAACACACCACGTCCGGCCGCCGCTCCGCCAACCACGGCACCAACCGCTCCACCCGCTGCTTGACCGAGTTCACATTCCAAGTAACAACCCGCATCGGCCCACCGTACCCACCCAGCCGCTGCCGTAGCTCCGCTCTCGCAGGCCGCGCCCTCACTCAGCCGGTGAGCAGGTCGGAAGGTGGCTCATCTTCATTGCGTAGGCGAAGGTGCCGCAAGATTCGGTCATCTGGCGGATGCAGACCTATGAAGCCTCACGATCATGTTGAGAGAACCGATTCAACTGTCCGGCGGCACCGAGAAGGGCAGCGTCGATCATGCCAAATGAGGCGAACCCTCTGAAGTTTCGTGCACTGTGGTTGCCCTGCGGCGTGCAGAACTTTGAGCGTGAAAGGATCAACTTCGATGCGTTGCGTCTGGACAGCGAGAAGCCACTTGTTGAGCGTCTGGAGCGTCACGGCGAACTTGGAAGAATTCTCAGGTCGACGGACGTGAATTTGCGCTTCGTGTGGTTCACGGCTGGGTGCGACGAGGGTACGAGCTGGTACTACGCCGACTCAGATGGCTTCATCTGCGCGTTGGGTACCGAACCGAGGATGTTGCGGTTGGCGGACGAAAGTTACTGCGTCCACCGGAGCGGCGACCCGGGATTGGCCTGGAGCGAAGAATGGGCGATGACCGCCTTCCAGGCGAACCTGCTCTTCGAAGGAATATGGAATTCGGCTTTCGACCCGGCGGTTTTCCTGCTGACCAATGAGGAACGTAGGGCCAAGGTTGAAGGCGCCTTCACCTTCGGCGAGCTGCAAGCGCCACTTATCGAGTCGGGTGAATACCTGTGGCCGCTGAACGAAGAGGAGCCGTTGCCCTGGTCGCTCCGAGCGAGGATCTTGGTCTGCGCGATGAGGTCGTTTCGAAACGATCACCTGCTCCCTCTCAAGTGGAATATCGAGGCGGCCCGACGAAGGCTGTTCGCCGAGACCATGACGTTGCTCCACCGGCAGGAGAGTCTGCACCAGTTCGCGATCACCTACCAGGAGCACCAGCCGGGGGAGCCCATCGTCAGCCGAGACGGCTTCTTCGAGAACACCTCAGATGCGCAACTACGTGGTTATGTCCTCCTGGTATCCGCCAAGATCCCGCTACTTGACAACCTCAACTACCTGGCCGAGGAGGCGATGAACGACATCCTCGCCGACGCCGGTGAACCGGTCGGGCGGCGGAGCCCCGAGCTCGCTGTCCTCGGCCAGGTGGTCCATTCGCTGAGACGGCTGTCGGTCGCCCTGAAGGAGAATGTCAACACTCTGGAGAACTCCTTCGAGGCCGCGTGGCGGGATGCCATGTTCCACGAGACGGAGCAGGTGCGGGTGGAGGAGGAAGCACTGGGCGAGCTCCAGCGCGAGGCTGGCCAGGAGACGGAGGGGCGCTGGTTCGAAACGTTTCTGCTGGTTCTCACGCTAGCCGCCACGATCGTCGTCCTCATGGATGCGGTAGGTAAGAAGGAAGGTGGCGGCGGTGACAGCGGGGGCACCACCGGTAAGGGTCCTGGGCATCCGGCGTCGGGAATAGTCTCCCAGCTCGCCGGGCACGTGCACCAGTTGGGCTGGCCGTTTGGCTTTGTCGCTGGCTTCGCGGTCCTTGCCTACCTCATCGCTGTCGCTGTCCGGTTGTTGGCTCACGGCTTCGTGCCGCGGTACGAGCAGGTGACTCGTCTCGACGAACCAATCGGTCATCCTGCTGACAACAGAGAGACGACGGCGGGGCCGGCCAGGTCGGACAGGCCTCGCCACCGAAAGCCTGCAATAGGATACAAATGGAAAGCGAAGGACATCAAGGCTCCCGGGCTCAAGGCCAGCCGATGCCTCTGGGGTATAGGCACATATCATGGGATAGTCGACGGCCTGAGCCGCATCGGGGTCGAGGAACTCGGAAACATCCGGTTCGCCGCGCTGTCGCGTGCCGAGATCCAGCGTGCCCGGGTAGACACTCCCTCGGACGCTGACAGCTTCATGCGGCTGCATCTGGCCTTCACTTTCCTGCTCAGCAAGCCGCAGTCGCTGTGGCTTCGCGCCACCTTCCGGAATCACCGGTACTGGGGTGGAGTACCCCTGTCCGTCTTCTACGGGTTCACCGGCTGGCTCTATCGAATCCTGATCAAGCTGTCACGAACGCTCCCCGCCCGCCGCGCCGACATCCAATGTGCCATCGAGCTTCATCGGCATTGGCCCGACCAGAAGGTTCCGGCGATGCTTTTCGTGCGCGAGGTCAGGACGATCGTGGTGAGCCGCGAACACGTGACGCTCAATCAGAGTGCCGCCCTGATCCACTTTCTGGACTCGGTAGTGCTGCAACAACTGTTGCCGGAGTACCGCCGCCAACAGGAGAGCGCATGGAGCACGACTCTCGGACAACAGTCTCTGCTCGCGCGTTCTGCCGATGTGGCTATGCCCCGGCGGGACAGGCCGACCAGGCTGTCTCTGCTGGCGGACAGAATCTTCGTGACCGGCTCCGATGAGAATGTCACCTTCTTGCGGGACTCCAGGGTGCGACCCGCTGGCAGTGCTGAGAATGGCGTGCGACCTCCGGGCACGTCGAACGGTACGGCACCTGCAAGCAACGGCCGTCTACTATTCGTGCGGCCTCTCGCCGGAATTCTTGGACGGCTGCGCCGGGACAATGTCACGAGGAACTCGAAGGCCGGCCGCAATTGAGTCGA
>JBJMIH010000189.1:0-9733 GCA_045806985.1 Mycobacteriales bacterium
GTGGGCCTGGCCGACGGCAAGCTCAAGGGCGTGGAGGCGCTGGTCCGCTGGCAGCACCCGCTGTACGGGACGCTGCCGCCGGACCAGTTCGTCGGGCTGGCCGAGGAGACCGGCGCGATCGTGCCGCTCGGGCGCTGGATCCTGGAGCAGGCGTGTACGCAGGCGCGCGAGTGGCAGCTCGCGTTCCCGTCGGCGCACCTGTTCGTCAGCGTGAACTTCGCGGCCCGGCAGGCGTGGGAGCCGACCGCCGCCGACGAGGTGGCGGAGACCCTCGAGCGCACCGGGCTGCCGGCCGGGCTGCTCCAGTTGGAGCTGACCGAGGGCGCGGTGATGACCACGGCGGGCCGCCCGCTGGAGGCCCTGCAGACGCTGTCCGACCGCGGCGTGCGGATCGCCATCGACGACTTCGGCACCGGGTACTCCAACCTGGCGTACCTGCGCTGGCTGCCGGTGCACGCGCTCAAGCTGGCCGGCCCGTTCGTGGAGGGGCTGCGCGAGTCGGTGGACGAGCCGATCGTGGCCGCGCTGGTCACGCTGGCGCACGGGCTCGGGCTGACGGTCACCGCCGAGGGGGTCGAGGACTCCAGCCAGGCCGAACGGCTCCGGACGATGGGGTGCGACCTGGCCCAGGGCTGGTACTTCGCGAAGGCCACCTCGGCGGCCCAGATCACCGAGCTGCTCGAGGGCGGCAGCGCCGCCGACGCTACGTGATCTAGGTCACGTAGTCGGGATTCCGTCGCTGGTCAGCCGCGATTTCGCTGGACGTACACGTTTCAGCAAGTCAGCGCGCGTTTACTGAGGACAGTTGTCGGGTTTCTGTGACCAATTATGCGTTGACACGGGCGGCCTGTATAACGCACGGTGACCGCGACTTGTTACGAGGGGATATGTGCACAGTGAGGCAGGGGAACTCATGAGTCCAGCGCGCAGACTGGCCGCGCTGCCGTGCGGGCGCAAGACGAAGTGGGCCGTACTGGTCTTCTGGATCGTCATGATCGGCGTGCTCGGCGGGCTCGCCGGGAAGCTGAACGGCGCGGAGAAGAACGACGCGTCGTCCTGGCTCCCGGGCAGCGCCGAGTCGACCAAGGCGCTGAACCTGAAGACCGACCACTTCCAGAAGGACCAGTCGCTGCCGGCGATCCTGGTCTACGAGCGGAAGTCCGGGATCACGCGGGACGACCTGGCCAAGGCCGCGTCGGACAAGGCGGCGGCCGGCAGGATCAAGCACGTCGACGCCGGTAAGATCATCGGCCCGGTCCCGTCCAAGGACGGCAAGGCGATCCAGATGATCGTGCCGATCGTCGCCGGCAAGACCGGCTGGGAGGACGTCGGCAAGGCCGTCGACCACATCCGTGATGTCGCCAAGAAGAACGACAACGGCATGGCGCTGCACATCGCCGGTCCTGGCGGCAGCGCGGCGGACTCGGCCAAGGCGTTCAAGGGCATCGACGGCATCCTGCTGTTCGCCACGCTGGGCGTCGTCATCGTCATGCTGTTGTTCACCTACCGGAGCCCCATCTTGTGGGCGCTGCCGGTGATCTCGGCCGGTACGGCGCTGATCATCTCGCAGGGCGTGATCTACCTGCTGGCCAAGCATGCCGGGCTGACGGTGAACGCGCAGAGTGCCGGCATCCTCACGGTGCTGGTGTTCGGCGCGGGTACCGACTACGCGCTGTTGCTGGTGGCCAGGTACCGCGAGGAACTCCGGCGGCACGAGGACCGGCACGAGGCGATGGCGTATGCCCTGCACCGGGCCGCCCCCGCGCTGGTGGCGAGCGCGTCCACCGTGGTCGCGGGCATGCTCTGCCTGCTCGTCGCGGAGATGAACTCCACCAAGAGCCTCGGTCCGGTGCTGGCCATCGGCATCGCCGTCGGCATGTGCGCGATGATCACGCTGCTGCCGGCGCTGCTGGTGATCGTCGGGCGGTGGATCTTCTGGCCGGTCCGGCCGCACTTCAACAGCCCCGAGCCGACCGAGCGCGGGATGTGGGCCGGCGTCGGCCGCCGCATCGCGGTCCGGCCGCGGGTGGTGTGGATCGTGACGGCGCTGGTGCTGGGCGGGCTCGCGCTCGGCCTCACCGACCTCAAGGCCAGCGGCCTGCGGGACGCCGACCAGTTCACCAAGAAGGTCGACTCGGTGACCGGTGCGGCGGTGCTCGCGCAGCACTACCCGGCCGGCACCGGCCTGCCGATCGAGGTGATCGGCAAGGCGGACAAGGCCGACGAGCTCAAGGACGCCCTCGCGAGCACGCCGGGCATCGTCTCCTCGACCGTGAACGAGCCGCTCGGCACGAAGGACGGGCTGGTCTACCTGGAGGGCACGCTGACCTCCGCGCCGGACAGCCCGACGGCCAAGCACACGGTGGACGTGGTCAGGGCCAACGTGCACAAGGTCGACGGCGCGGACGCCAAGGCCGGCGGCTCGACCGCGATCAACCTGGACGTCGGCAGGGCGGCCTCGCACGACAACAAGCTGATCATCCCGATCGTCCTGGTCGTGCTGTTGATCATCCTGTCACTGCTGCTCAGGGCGTTGCTGGCACCGGTGATCTTGGTGGCCACGGTGGTGCTCTCGTTCGGGGCCGCGCTCGGGGTCAGCGCGCTGATGTTCCATCACGTGTTCCACTGGGCGGGCGAGGATACGGCGTTCCCGCTGTTCGTCTTCGTGTTCCTCGTGGCACTGGGCATCGACTACAACATCTTCCTGATGACCCGGGTCCGCGAGGAGTCGCTGAAGCACGGCACCCGGCGCGGCGCGCTGATCGGCCTGTCGGCGACCGGTGGCGTGATCACCTCGGCCGGCATGGTGCTGGCGGGTACGTTCGCGGTACTGGCCACACTGCCGCTGGTGGGCTTCGCCGAGATCGGCTTCGCCGTCGCCTTCGGTGTCCTGCTGGACACGATCGTGGTGCGCTCGGTGCTGGTCACCGCGCTCAACCTCGACATCGGCCGGCGGATCTGGTGGCCGGGCAAGCTGATGGCCAAGCCGGACGAGCCGATCGACGCGCGCACGGCAGAGGGCGAGCAGGCCACCGTCACGGTCAGCTAGCGCAAGCGGTACTACGGCACGCGGTCCCGCGACACCCGATCCACTGGGTGTCGCGGGACCGCTGTGCCTGTAGCGGTCCACTGTGGATGCGCGCAACAGACGCCTCCGCTACACACCGGCACATTTCGGCTACTCCTTCGTAGACTTCGCACAGGGGGCGGTCCCACGCCGGGAAGGACGCTCTGATGCCCGAACTGTCGATCCGCGAGGCCCGCAACGACCTTGCCGAGGTGGTCAACCGCGCGGCCTACCGCGACGAGGTGACCTACGTCGTGCGGCGCGGGAAACCGGTTGCCGCCGTCGTACCCGCCGAGGCCGCGCAGACCCGGGCGCAGGCCGAGGCCGCCGCCGTGGTGATGGCGGCCGCGGACAGGGCGGCGCGGGACGCCGCCAACCGGTCCGCCGCCGTCGTCGCCGACCTGCGCCGCGAGCTCGCCGCCCTCGCCGAGGAGCACGCCAGGTGCGGCACGGGCGCCCCTGCCAGGACACCGCCGCGCCCCAGCCTCCCCGAGGGCAACGACCCGGCCTGGCTCCGGCTGCGCACCGTGGCCGCCCTGTCCACCCTCGACGGCACCCTCCGCGCGGTCCGCACCGAGGTCGAGTCCGGCCGCTGGCAGCAGGCCACCCACGAAGCCGAGCGCCTCTCCACCCACGTCGAGTCCCTCCGCGGCCTGCTCGCCGCCCTCACCGGGTAGCGTGCGGCAGGTGGAACGGGGCGAGGTAACGCTGTCGGTCTCGACCTGGCAGCAGCCGCCACCGCCGGCGGCGTCACCGGCGCGGGCCGCGCTGCTCGACCACGTCACCGAGCGGGTACTGGCCCGCGGCGACGGCCGGCTGCGGGTGGCCATCGACGGGCTGACCGCCGCGGGCAAGACCAGTTTCGGCCACGAGCTGGCCGAACGGATCAGCGCGGCGGGCCGGCCGGTGCTGCGGGCCAGCCTGGACGACTTCAAGCGGCCATGGCGGGACCGGCACCTGTACGACCGCGAGTCGGGCGAGGGCTACTACCGCAACGCCTTCGACTTCGCGTCGGTGCGGAACCTGCTGCTGGAACCGGCGGGCGAGCACGGATCCGGCGACTGCGTCCTGTGCGCCATCGACCCGCTCACCCAGATCGACCACTCGACGGTCGTCACCCGCGCCGCGCCCGACGCCGTCCTCATCGTCGACGGCGTCTTCGCCTACCGCCCCGAGATCAACGCCTACTGGGACTACCGCATCTGGCTGGACATCGACCCCGAGCTCTCCGTACGCCGCGGCACCCAGCGCGACCAGGACACCTGGGCCGGGCCCGACGCCGAGGCAGTCCACCGCCACCGCTACCTCCCCGCCGAACGCCTCTACCTCGCCGAGGTGGACCCCATCCCGCTCACCGACGTCGTCATCGACAACACCCACTTCGACCGGCCCCAGATCCTCCGCGAGCGCTGACCGGCCCGGTGCTAGCCCAGCCTGGCCTGGAACACCGGGAGGACCGCCAGCCGGTTTCGCATGCCGGGCACCCGCCGCAGCACGCCGAGCAGCCGGTCACCGCCCGCCGGCGGCACCTCGCGCAGGTCGTTCAGGCCGGGCAGCCCACGCAGTTGACGCAGCTCCTCGGCGTCCACGGCCCACGTCCACTCCGGTGGGCGGTACGTCTCCGGCGCCGGGGAGCGGCGGCGGGCCGCCTGGATGGCGGCGGTCACCGCGTCGAACAGCAGCCACGCGCCGGGTAGCCGCCGGGCCCAGTCGGCGAGAAGGCGGTGTACCTCGTCCCGCTCGAAGTACATCAGCAGGCCCTGAGCGGTGATGATCACTGGCCGTTCGTGGTCGACGTGGGCGATCCACTCCCCGTCGTTCGCGGAACCCGCCAGCGTCCGGTTGCGCCGGTCGTCGGGGAGCACCTCGCGCCGTACGGTCGCCACCTCGGGCAGGTCGACGCCGCACCAGCGCAGCCGCCCGTTGTCGAGGCGCCAGAACTGAGTCTCGAACCCCTCGCCGAGTGCGACCACGGTGGCCTCCGGCGCGCTGGCCAGCAGCCGGCGCAGGGCGGTGTCGACCGTGCGCACCCGCGCCGCGTGCAACCTCGCCGCGAGGTCACGGTAGGGCGAGTCGAACCGCTCGAACGGGTAGTCCAGCCGCTCGATCAGCTCGACCGCCCGCGGGTCGTCCAGCCGCCCGGCACGGGCCGCGTGGGCGCGGTGGTACAGATTCCACAGCGCCGTCTCCGGGACCCCCGCCAGCCGCACCGTCGTCCGGGAACCGTCCATTCCGCGAGTTTACCGGCGGACGACACCGCATTTGTGGGCAGGTGTGAGCGCTCCCACCACTCTGGGACGGTGAGGGTGGAAATCGGGGGCTTGATCGCATCCTACGGCAAATGTCCCCTTCACAGGCCAGGGTCGGGCGGCTACAGTCCGGCCTTGAGAGCGCTCTCATCCCTACCTCCACACCCCGCCGAAAGGAGGTTGCTCTCCGGTCCGGCTCGCGGTGGGACGGGGAGGCGACCCCGTCCCACCGCATCCTGAGGAAACAGGACGAAGCAGGAGGATTCTATGATCACCTCCCTGCCGGCGGCAGTCCGGCGAGGCGCGGTGGCGGTCACGGCGACCTGCGCCGCCGCACTCGGCCTGCTCGCCCCCGCCGTGATCGGGGGGAGCGCTCCGGCCGCCCTTGCCGCCCCCTCGCCGACAGGCGAGTTCAACTACGCGGAGGCACTCCAGGACTCGATGCTGTTCTACGAGTCCCAGCGGTCCGGCAAGCTGCCCGCCGACAACCGGGTCAAGTGGCGCGGCGACTCCGACCTCACCGACGGCGCCGACCACAACATCGACCTCACCGGCGGGTACCACGACGCCGGCGACGAGGTGAAGTTCAACTTCCCGCAGGCGTACTCGATGACCGCGCTCGCCTGGGGCGGCATCGCCAACCAGGCCGGGTACACCAAGTCGGGCCAGCTGACCTACCTGCTGCGCAACCTGCGCTGGGGCGACGACTACCTGATCAAGTCGCACCCGTCACCGCACGTGTTCTACGGCCAGGTCGGCGACGCCGGCAGCGACCACTCGTTCTGGGGCCCGCCCGAGGTCAACCCCTCCCCGCGCCCGTCGGCCGCCGTCACCGAGAGCTGCCCCGGCTCCGACCTCACCGGCGAGGCGTCCGCCGCGCTCGCCTCCTCCTCGATCCTGTTCCAGTCCAGCGACCCGACGTACGCGGCCACGCTGCTCGGCCACGCCCGCTCGCTGTACGAGTTCGCCGAGGACTTCAAGGGCAAGTACGACGCCTGCGTCACCGGCGCCAGCGGGTTCTACAACTCCTGGAGCGGGTACTGGGACGAGCTCACCTGGGGCGCGATCTGGCTCTACAAGGCCACCGGTGACGCGACGTACCTGACCAAGGCCAGGACGTACTACGCCCAGATGCCGAAGATGCAGCAGTCCACCACCCCCGAGTACAAGTGGACGGTCAACTGGGACGACAAGTCCTACGGCTGCTACCTGCTGATGTACGAGCTGACCGGCGAGCAGCAGTACCTCGACGACGCCGAGCGCAACCTCAACTGGTTCACCACCGGCGGGCCCGACGGCAGCCACGTGAACATGTCGCCCGGCGGCGAGGCCCAGGTCGACGTGTGGGGCACCAGCCGGTACGCCGCCAACGCCGCGTTCCTCGCCCTCCAGCTCAGCAAGGACCTCACCGCGCAGGGCAGGGACACCGCCGCCGCCAGGACCTACCACGACTTCGCCACCCAGCAGATCAACTACATCCTCGGCGACAACCCCGGCCATGAGAGCTACCTGATCGGGTTCACCAACGGCGGCAGGAACACCGCCTGGCCGCAGAACCCGCACAGCCGGCCGGCGCACGGCTCGTGGGACCAGTCGATGAGCGACCCGCCGAACACCCGCCACCTCGACTACGGCCTGCTGGTCGGCGGTCCCACCTCCGGCGACGGCTTCACCGACGACCGCCAGCAGTACCAGCAGACCGAGGGCGCGCTCGACTACAACGCGCTGTTCTCCGGCGCGCTCGCCTCCCTCACCGACCAGTACGGCGGCACCCCGCGGGCGAACTTCCCGCCGACCGAGACCCCGGACGGGCCGGAGGAGTTCCTGCAGGCCGCGGTCAACGCGTCCGGCGCCAACTTCACCGAGATCAAGACCTACGTGATCAACAAGTCCGGGTGGCCGGCGCGGGCCCTCACCAACGCGTCCTTCCGGTACTACTTCACCCTCGAGCCCGGCGTCACCGCGGCGATGATCCACCTCACCTCCGCCTACAACCAGTGCTCGGCGCCGAGCGGGCCGACGCAGTACTCCGGCAGCACCTACTACATCACCGTGAGCTGCGACGGCGTGAAGATCGCCCCGTCCGGCCAGCCCGACTTCCGCAAGGAGATCCAGTTCCGGATCGCCAGCGACGGCGCCTGGGACCCGACCAACGACTGGTCGTACACGGGCGTGGCCACCACGCCGGGATCGACGCCGGTGACCGTGCAGGACATGGAGCTGTACGCCGGCGGCACGAAGGTGTGGGGCAACGCGCCGACCGGCGGCGACGGCGGCGGCGGTACCGGCGGCGGCGACACCACCGCGCCGACCCAGCCGGGCAAGCCCGCCGCCTCGAATATCACCACCGGCGGGGCCACCCTGACCTGGGCCGCTTCCACCGACGACACGGGCGTGACCGGGTACGACGTGTACCAGGTCAGCTCGACCGCCGCCACCAGGGTGGCCACGGTCACGGCGCCGACGGTCAACCTGACCGGGCTGGCCGCCGGCACCGTGTACACGTTCAACGTGGTGGCGAGGGACGCGGCCGGGAACACCTCGACCGCGTCCCAGGCGGTCAGCTTCTCCACCGCGCCGGTCACCTCCGGCGGCTGCCAGGTCACCTACACGGTGGCCAACGACTGGGGGAGCGGCTTCACCGCCACCCTCACCCTCACCAACCTGGGCGCGCCGGTGACGAGCTGGACGGTCGGCTGGAGCTGGGCCGGCAACCAGCAGCTCACCAGCGGCTGGTCGGCGACCTGGGGGCAGAGCGGCCACGCCGTGACCGCGACTGCCATGAGCTACAACGGGTCGCTCGCCACCGGCGCGTCGACCAGCATCGGGTTCCAGGCCAGCTACAGCGGCTCGAACCCGGCCCCCACCACGTTCACCTTCAACGGCACGGCCTGCACCACCGGTTGAGCTGGGACCGCGGATCCCACGGGTGGGGACGGAAGGCAGGCTCCGTCCCCACCCACCCACCTCTACCCGAGTCCCGAGGAGTACCCGTGCGCCCTAACCCGCGACATTCCCGTACCCGTTCCCGAATGGTGGCCACCGCCTTGGCCGTCACCGGGGCGCTCGCCGCCGCCGTCGGCGCCACGCTCGCGCACGCGGGCAGCATCGACCCCGGTACGAGCTTCTACATCGACCCGAACAGCCAGGTCATGAAGTGGGTCGCCGCCAACCCGAACGACTCCCGCACCGCGCTGATCCGGAACCGGGTCGCCAGCCAGCCGCAGGCCCACTGGCTGTCGAACTACAACCCGTCCACGGTGTCCAGCGAGGTCAGCACGTACGTCAACGGCGCGGGCAGCCAGACCGCCGTGCTGGCCGTGTACGAGATCCCGAACCGTGACTGCGGCGGTGCCAGCGCCGGCGGCGCGCCCGACCTCACCGCGTACCAGAACTGGGTGAGCCTGTTCGCCGGCGCGCTCGGCAGCCACCGGGTGATCGTCATCCTGGAGACCGACTCGCTGGCCCTCCAGACCTGCCTGAGCTCAGCCGACGCGCAGGCCCGCGACAACGCGCTCGCCACCGCGGCCCGCACGATCAAGCAGGCCGACCCGAACGCCAAGGTGTACCTGGACGGCGGCCACTCCGCCTGGCACAGCGCCGCCGACCAGGCCGCGCTGCTGAACGCCGCGCAGATCAAGACCTCCGCCGACGGGTTCTTCACCAACGTGTCGAACTTCAACACCACGGCGCAGGAGATCGCCTACGGCCAGGCGATCCTGTCCGCCCTCGGCAACCCGCCGAACCTGCACCAGATCATCGACACCAGCCGCAACGGCAACGGCTCCAACGGGCAGTGGTGCGACCCGAGCGGTCGCGCGCTCGGCCAGAACCCGACCGCCAACACGGGTCAGGCCAGCGTGGACGCGTTCCTCTGGGTGAAGCCGCCGGGCGAGGCGGACGGCTGCGCGGCCACCGCCGGCCAGTTCGTCCCTGACCTGGCCTACCAGCTCGCGGTCAACGCCGGCGGCGTCACCGATCCGCCGCCGTCCTCCCCGCCGCCGAGCAGCCCGCCGCCGAGCAGCCCGCCGCCGGCCGGTGGCTGCCACGTGGCCTACACGGTGCAGAACGACTGGGGGACCGGCTTCACCACCACCGTCACCATCACCAACAACGGCGCGCCACTGACCGGCTGGACGCTCGGCTTCACCTTCGCCGGCAACCAGCGCGTCTCCAGCGGCTGGTCGGCGACCTGGACGCAGAGCGGGGCGGCCGTCAGCGCGGCCTCGATGAGCTACAACGGGGCGCTGGGCACCGGCGCGTCCGCCACCATCGGCTTCCAGGCCACCTACAGCGGGTCCAACCCGGCCCCGACGTCGTTCACCCTCAACTCCGCCGCCTGTACCTGACCCTTCGCGCACCTCGGCGGCGTCATGCCGTGTCGAGACGGCCATCGGATGCTCAGGCCGTCTCGACA
>JBJMIH010000190.1:0-9039 GCA_045806985.1 Mycobacteriales bacterium
CAGGGTGGTGGAGCTCGCGTTCACGAGGTTGTTGCCGGCCAGCAGCGGCGCCGCCATCTCGGACCACAGGCTGAACTCGGTGCGGTCCTCGGTGGCCGACATGCCGTTGCCGATCTCCAGCATGTCCGGGTCGTTCCAGCCACCCGGCCCGGCGGCCGAGTCGAGGCCCACGTTCGCGTGGAAGATCGACAACATGCTGGAGAACGACGGCCCGATGTCGCCCGTGGTGCGCCACAGGTTGCCCACGCTGCCGGCCCAGGTCCACGGCGCGTTGACGCCCCACTCGCAGATGCTGTAGACGATGGGCCGCCCGGTGGCGGCCAGGGCGTCGCGCATGGCCGAGTACCGCGCGATGTACTGCGCCGTCGTCGTGCTGCCGTTGTTGTTGCAGTTGTCGTACTTCAGGTAGTCGATCCCCCAGGACGCGAACAGCCTCGCGTCCTGCGTCTCGTGCCCGAGGCTGCCGGGGAAGCCGGCGCAGGTGGCGGTGCCCGCGTCCTCGTAGAGCCCCAGCTTCAGGCCCTTGGAGTGGACGTACGCCGCGGTGCCGGAGATGCCGTCCGGGAACTTGGCGAAGTCGGGTTGCAGGTTCCCGGCCGAGTCGCGGCTGTGCTGCAGCCAGCAGTCGTCGATGTTGACGTACTGGTACCCGGCCGTGGCCAGGCCGGACGACACGATCTTGTCGGCGGTCTGCTTGACGAGCGCCTCGGAGGTGTTGCAGCCGTAGGCGTTCCAGTCGTTCCACCCCATCGGCGGTGTCAGCGCCAGCCCGTTGCCCAGCGCCCGCGCCGGGGTGGCGGCGGGCACGCTGACCAGCGCGACCGCGACCCCGGCCAGCAGCAGCCCCGCCGCCCCTCCCCGCAGCAAACCGTGTGTACGCATCGGACCTCCTCGCGTGGTGGCTGGTCAGGCGGTGGCGCAGGACGAGCCGTTGAGACTGAACGCGGCCGGCGCGGCCGCGTCGCCGGTGTGGGGGTGGCCTGGAACCCGACCGTAGTCGAGACGCCGGGCGCGAGCACGTAGCCGGTCCGTCATCTCGGTCCTCCCCCTGGTCAGCAGGTGGAGTTGGTCTGGGTGAGCAGGCCGAGCCGCCAGGGCAGGCTGTTGTAGTCGCCGCCGGCGCTGGGGTCCAGGCCCTGGTACAGGTACTGGAGGTGGCAGGGGTTGAGGGCCAGGTTCTGGTCGAAGCCGGCCCGGATCGCCTCGCCGTGGCTGATGTCGTGGGTCCACGCCGTCCCGCTGAAGGTGACGTTGTTGGCGCGGGCGAACGGGTTGGACTCGGTGGCCGCCAGCGGCGTCCAGCTCCCGTTGATCGCCGGGGCTGTCCAGGACCGGAAGTAGCGCCGGCCGTCGCCGCCGATCGCCTCGATCAGCAGCAGGTACTGGTTGGCGCCCTGGACCTGGTAGACGTTGCTGGCCTCGAACAGCGCGTACCTGTTGCTGTCCTGCGCGGCGATCACCGTGTTGGTCATCCCGTTCGGGAACTGCCCCACCGTGGTCTGCGACCGGTACAGGTGGCCGTTGTCGTCGGAGGAGAACAGGTAGCAGTTGGCGCTGTCGCAGATCACCCACATGTCGACCCAGAAACCGTTGCCGATGTTCTGGCTGATGATCGGCGGCATCGAGGAGTAGAAGTTACGCGGCGCGCTCCACCCGGCCGGGTTGGAGATGTCGGGGTTGGTGGAGTAGGAGGCGTTGCCGGTCTGGTACACCAGGTACCACAGGTTCTGCGGCGCGAAGAAGAACACCTCCGGAGCCGCCCGGTACCCGGCCCCGATCCCGGAGCGGTCCAGGTAGAACTGGGGTGCCGAGGCCGCCTGCGACCAGTCGGTGAAGCTCAGGTACACCAGGCTGTACCCGGAGGCGTTCGCCACGCTGGCGAACACGTGCCACTTGCCGTTGGCGAAGACCACCGACGGGTCCTTGATCCCGGCGATGTTGTGCGTCGCGTCCGACTTCGGCGAGATCAGCACGCCACTGGAACTCCACCGGAAGCTGGACGGCAGCGAGCCGCCGCCGGGCGGCGGAGACGTCGGCGGCGTGGCGGTCGGGGTGGGCGAGCTGGTGACGGCGCCCGTACAGGTCGTGCCGTTGAGCGCGAAGCTGGCCGGGACCGGGTTGCTGGCGGTGGAGGCGCCGTTGAACCCGAAGCTGGCGCTGCCGCCGGTGGCGATGCTGCCGTTCCAGGAGGCGTTGGTGACCGTCACCTGGGCGCCGGACTGGGTGTAGGAGCCGTTCCACAGCTGGGTGACCGTCTGGCCGGCAGTGAACGACCAGGTGAGCTGCCAGCCGTTGACCGCGTCGCCGAGGTTGTCGACCGTCACGGTGGCGCCGAAGCCACCCTGCCACTGGTTGGTGATCTGGTAGGTGACCTGGCAGCCGGTCGCGGCGTGCGCCGAGAACGCGGTCACGATGGCCAGTGGCGCCAGCGCCACCGCCACCGCGGCCGCCGTCGCCAGCCAGAGCCGGTGGCGGGAGAGTGTCCGTGTCCGCATGTGCTTCCTCCGATCGGCTGCGCCTGGGCGCGCCCGGCCACCAGGAGCGACGTACACCGTCGCCGTGACCTGTTCCGTGTTTCGAGGGCGGTGGGTGCCTGCGGTCTGTGAGAGCGCTCTCAAACTGCCTTTTGTCCGGATGTTACCGGTAACGTCCCATCCGTCAAGGGGTAAGGACGCCACCAGGAGTGACCGGAGGGGAGCCGATCAAGCTGCCGGCCGGGCGGGTCGCGGGTCAGGGGCGGGGCGGGGGGCCGGTGGTGCCGCGGACGACCAGTTGCGGTGTGGCGGCCGACGGCGGCGGCGGCGCGTTCGCCGGCTCCAGCACGTGCTGGAGCAGGGCGAAGCAGTCGCGTCCCAGGCCGGCGAAGTCCAGCCGTACGGTGGTCAGCGGCGGCGCGTAGAACGCGGCCGACGGGATGTCGTCGAAGCCGACCACGCTGACGCTGTCCGGTATCGCGCGGCCGGCCTCCCGCAGGGCGTGCATCACCCCGAGGGCCAGGTCGTCGTTGCCGCACAGCACGGCCGTGACCTCCCGGTCCGCCGCGAGCCGCCGCCCCGCCTCGTACCCCGCCCGCGCCGTCCATCCGCCGGGCACCATCCCGGGGGCCGGCGCGCCCGCCCCGTACAGCGCCGACCGCCAGCCCTGCGCCCGGGCGCTCGACCGCGTCGACGACGGCAGGGCCACGTAGTGGACAGTCCGGTGGCCCAGGCCCAGCAGGTGCCGGGTCGCGAGGGTCGCCGCCGCGCGGTCGTCCAGCGCCGCCGACGGGTACTCGCGCCTGCCCTTGACGTCGTTGATCTCCAGCGCGCCCACCACCGGCATACCCGGCGGGATCGCCCGCAGCGCCCGCACGCCCGCCAGGTCGAAGGCGATCACGATGACGCCGCCGGAGGTGGGGTCGCAGTGCCGGTCGACGGCGGCCCGCACCTCGGCGGGGCGTTCCGAGTGCAGCATCCCGATGACGACGCGGAACCCGGCGATCCGCGCGGCCTCCTCCACGCCCCGCAACAGCGCCGCCCTGCCGTACAGCGTGGTGTCCGACGTCATCACCGTGACCGACAGGCTCCGCCCGCGGGACAGCTCACGCGCCACCCGGCTGGGCCGGAAGTCCAGCTCGCGGATTGCCGCCAGCACCCGCAGCCGGGTCGGCTCGCTGACGCCGGCATGGCCGTTGATCACGCGCGAAACGGTCATGTGCGAGACCCCGGCCCAGCGGGCCACGTCCCGGATGCTCACCGAGCCGCCCGCACCCGCCACGGCGACGATGATGTTCAGGCCGGTCCCGCGGTGTCAAGGAAACGGCCGTCTGGACCAGCGTCAGCGCCGGCCGCCGCCGCGCTCAACGCCGGCTGAACCGGTCCTGAACGCGAGGCTCCCACACTGGCGCCGACCGTCCGACGGACGCGTCCTGACCGGAAACCTCGAAGGGACCGAACCATATGACGCTGCGCACACGCCTCGCCGCGCTCGCGGTGGCGCTGGCCGCACCGCTCGGCTTCCTGGCGTTCTCCACCACACCCGCCAACGCCGTCACCGCCAACATCTGCGCCACCCAGTCGTGGGGCCCCGGCTGGTTCAAGACCAACGACCGCTGGGACCCGAACTCCTGCGGCAGGCCCACGAACATCGTCGACAACGTGTTCATGCTGACGAGCTGGTACGACGTCCCGCTCGGCGGCACCATGGTCTGTTGACGTACAGCTGCCCGTCCGGGAAGCGATCGGCCACCTGGTGCGCCCAGTGCACGGCCAGCGCGGTCTTGCCCACCCCGGCCGTGCCGCACACCGCCGAGATCACCACCGTCGCGCCGGGTCGCGCGGCGTCCCCGGCGAACCCGGTCAGCGCCGCGCACTCGGCGGTACGGCCGGTGAAGTGGCGTACCGGCGGCGGGAGCTGGCGGGGTACCACCGGCTCATCCCGCGCGGGCGGCGGTGGCGACGCGGACACGGCCGGCGTGCCGTCGTCGCCGGCGAGGATCTGGCGCAGCAGCTCCTGGAGCCCGGCGCCGGGCTCCAGGCCGAGTTCGTCGGCCATCAGCCCGCGCAGCCGCCCGAACGCCGCCACCGCCTCCGCCCGCCGACCCGCCCCGGCCAGCGCCCGCATCAGCTGCGCCCACAGGTGCTCGCGCAGCGGGTGCTCCTCGGTCAGCTGCTGGAGCAGCACGAGCAGGTCCGGGTCCGGTCCCAGCGCGAGCCGCGCGTCGACCCAGTCCTCGGTGACGGCGAGCCGCCGTTCCTCCAGCCGTACCAGCACCTCGCGGCTGGCGTCGTCGTCGACCGCGACGTCCTCGGCCACCTGCCCGCGCCACAGCCGCAGCGCCTCGCCGAACGTGGTGGCGGCGCCGGCCGCGTCGCCCTCCGCCCACGCCTGCCGGCCCCGCCGCGCCAGCTCCTCGAAGACCAGGACGTCCAGGTCGGCCGGCTCGACGTCGAGCCGGTACCCGGGATGGCGGGCCACCAGTCGCGGCAGGCCCGGCCGCTGGGCCAGGCACAGGGCGGACCGCAGCCCGGAGACGTACGTCCGGAGCAGGCCCGGCGCCGACCGCGGGGCCCGGCGCGGCCACAGCGCGGCGGCCAGCCGGTCCGCCGGCACCGTCCGGTTGGCGTGCAGCAACAGCACCGCGAGCAGTGTCCGCTGCTTACCGGCGCCCACCACGACGACCTCGCCCGCACCGGTCCTCGCCTCGAGTGGCCCCAACACCCGGAACCGCACCGGCCGAGTATCGCACCGCGCCGGGGATATCGGCCCGATCGACCAGATCCGGTCGTAGAGTCAGGCTCATGGACGGACCGGTGGAGCGCCAGCCACGCAGTCACGAGGTCACCCGCGGGTACGAACGGGCGCCGGCGCGGGCGATGCTGCGCGCGGTCGGCATGACCGACGAGGACTTCAGCAAGCCACAGATCGGCGTTGCCTCGTCGTGGAACGAGATCACGCCGTGCAACCTGTCGCTGGACCGGCTCGCCAAGCGCGCCAGGGACGGCGTCCGGACCGCCGGCGGCTTCCCGCTGGAGTTCGGCACGATCTCGGTGTCGGACGGCATCTCCATGGGGCACGAGGGGATGCGGGCGTCGCTGGTCAGCCGGGAGATCATCGCCGACTCCGTGGAGTGCGTCATGCACGCCGAGCGGTTCGACGGGATGGTGCTGCTGGCGGGCTGCGACAAGTCCGAGCCCGGCATGTTGATGGCGGCTGCGCGGCTGGACCTGGCGGCGGTGTTCCTGTACGCCGGCTCCACCCTTCCCGGCCGGCTCGGCGACCGGGACCTGACGATCGTGGACGTGTTCGAGGGCGTCGGCGCGTGCGCGCTGGGCCGGATCAGCCGCGAGGAGCTGGACGAGATCGAGCGCGCGGCCTGCCCCGGCGAGGGCGCCTGCGGCGGCATGTTCACCGCGAACACCATGGCCAGCGCGGCCGAGGCGCTGGGCATGTCGCTGCCAGGCAGCGCCTCGCCGCCCGCGCCGGACCGCCGGCGCGACGAGTACGCGGCCCGCTCCGGCGAGGCCGTCGTGGGCCTGATCGACCGCGGCATCACCGCGCGGCAGATCCTCACGCTGGAGGCGTTCGAGAACGCGATCGCGGTGGTCATGGCGCTGGGCGGGTCGACCAACGCGGTGCTGCACCTGCTCGCCATCGCCCACGAGGCCGGGGTCGGGCTGAGCATCGACGACTTCAACCGCATCGGCGACCGCACCCCGCACCTGGCCGACGTGAAGCCGTTCGGCCGGTACGTGATGACCGACGTCGACCGGGCCGGCGGCGTGCCGGTGGTGATGAAGGCGTTGCTGGACGCCGGCCTGCTGCACGGCGACTGCCTGACCGTGACGGGGCGGACCGTCGCGGAGAACCTGGCCGAGGTCGACCCGCCCGACCCGGACGGCAAGATCATCCACGCGCTGGACGGCCCGATCCACAAGACCGGCGGCCTCACCATCCTGCGCGGTTCGCTGGCCCCGGAGGGCGCGGTCGTCAAGAGCGCCGGGCTGGACGACACCGTCATCGAGGGCAGCGCCAGGGTCTTCGACGACGAGAAGTACGCCCTGGAGGCGCTGACCCGGGGCGAGATCCAGCCGGGCGACGCGGTGGTGATCCGGTACGAGGGTCCGCACGGCGGTCCCGGCATGCGCGAGATGCTGGCCATCACCAGCGCCATCAAGGGCGCCGGCCTGGGCAGGGAGGTGCTGTTGCTCACCGACGGCCGGTTCTCCGGCGGAACCACCGGCGCGTGCGTTGGGCACGTCGCGCCGGAGGCGTCCAAGGGCGGCCCGATCGCGCTGGTCCGCGACGGCGACCCGATCCGGCTCGACCTGCGTACCCGCACCCTCGACGTGCTGGTCGACCCGGACGAGCTCGCCCGCCGCCGGGACGCCTGGACTCCCCCGCCGCCGCGCTACCGCACCGGCGTGCTCGCGAAGTACGCGAAGCTGGTCGGCTCGGCCGCGGCCGGAGCCGTCTGCGAGTGACGGGTCACCGCGGCCGGGGCTGGAACAGTTCGACCAGGTTGCCGGCGGGGTCCTGGACGAGGATCTGCCGGCCGCCGGGCCCGGAGACGATGTCGTTGCGGAAGGTCAGGCCGGCGGCGCGCAGCCGGGCCACCTCGGCGTCGAGGTCGTCCACGATGAGGTGGATGCGGTTCCACCCGCCGGGTACCGGGGTGGCGCCGTCGGGCATCGGACGGGCGCCGGAGCTGGTCGGGCCGGACAGCAGTACCCGCAGCGGGCCGCGCACCACGTCGGCGAACGCCGGCGCCGCCGAGGTGTTCAGGGTGAAGCCCAGGTGGGTGGTGTAGAAGTCGACGCAGGCCTGCACGTCGTCGACCAGGTAGCGCACGCTCGCGTACTCGACGGGTGTGGTCATCGGTGGTTCGCCTCCGAGAGAACGGGCAGCAGGTGGCGGATCCGGGTGTCCAGCTCGGCCGCCGTGTCCTGGAAGGCCGGGTAGCCGGCCTCGGCAGGGTCCGGGATGCTCCAGTGCGCCAGCCGGGTGGCCGGGTCGGGTTCGGGGCAGACCTCGCGGACCTTGTCGCACAGGGTGATGAGGTGGTCGAAGCGGTGGCCGGCGAGGACCGTGTCCAGGTGCTGGGGTCGCTGGCCGGCCAGGTCGATGCCGTAGCCGGCACGCATCACGCGGACCGCGTCCGGGTGCAGCCGCGGCTTGGGATGGCTGCCGGCGCTCGCCACCCGGACCCCGTCGCCGGCCCGGTGGCGCAGCAGCGCCTCCGCCATCGGCGAGCGGGCGCTGTTGCCGGTGCACAGGAACAGCACGGACGGCCGGTACGTTCCCCGGCGGGGCGGCGGGGCCGGTCGGGTGCGCAGCGCGGGGTGCAGCGCGGCGCCGGCGCCGGCGAGCGCGTCGGCGCAGCGGGCGAGGTCGAGGTGGTAGTAGCTGTCGCGGCCGTCGAAGCTGCTGCGCCGGCAGGTCACCAGCCCGCCGGCGCGCAGCGAACGCAGGTGGTAGGAGACCAGGTTCTGCGGCTGGTCCAGCGCGGCGACGAGCTCCCTGACCCGCCGGTCGCCGCGCGCCAGCTCGGCCAGCAGCCGCCACCGCAGCGGGTGGCCGGCCAGCCGCACGAACGGCGGCGGCCCTTCACCGGGAGTTCCCACCCCTCGGACAATACATCAAACTGGTTTGATTGACTTCCTCGGTCGATCGTCAGTCGATGACCTGGTTGGGGTCGCGGCGGTGGGTGTGGGGGGCGGGGGGTCCGGCCGGGGGCCAACCCAGCCGCAACACCGTCTGCGGGTAGCCGGGCCAGTCCATCAACCCGCGCAGCCGGGACCGCCACACCGGCCAGTCCGTCACCTGCGTCAACGGCGCCGCCGCCAGCCCGAGCCGTTCCGCGGTCACCAGCAGCCGACACAACGCCTCCCCGGCCCGCAGCCAGGCCTGCGGCCCGTCATCCTCGCTACACACCACCGCGATCACCGGATGCTCCACCCCCGCATCGGTCATCGTCTGCCGTCCGGTCGCGGCCACCTCAAAGTCCCGCGGCGGGATACTGGCCTGCCGCGGCACACCAAGATGCGGCACCACCCCCACCGGCACCCCATCTTTCGCGTCCGGATCGGCACGCACCCACGCCGCCAACTCCGCCCGATACCCCGCATCAGCCGTCTCATCCCGATCAGCCCGGCTGACCGCCACCGCCAACTCCAACAACTCCTCACCCCGATGCGGCAAATGCACCCACACCCCCACACCGCCACCCGCCTTGCGTAACACCTCCAACACCCCGCCAGGCACCACCCCACCCCCGAACGGACGCCGCTCGGTATGCCGCCGCCGCGCCGCCGCCACCAACCCCACCAACTCTGCCGGCGCAGTCTCCCTACCCGTCACGCTGACCGTGGCCAACACCAGCGGATCACCCGGATCCGGCAACCGATCCACCACCACCCGCCAACCCGAGGCCCGCAACGACAACTCCGCCAGATACAGGGCCGCACCGCAGGACAACACCAACGCATGCCGATCCGGATCGACCACCGGCAACCACCGCGACCGATCCGCCGACAACACCAACCCCCGCCCCGTCACCCG
>JBJMIH010000191.1:0-9859 GCA_045806985.1 Mycobacteriales bacterium
CCGCAGTGGGGATTGGCCGTGGGGATGGCGCTCGGGTTCGCCGCCGCGTTCGGCGGGTTCGGCGCGTTCCTCATCGTGCTCGGCCTGGGGGCGCTCGGCCTCCTGGTCGGCAGGGTGCTGGAGGGCACGCTGGACCTGGAGACGCTGTTCGGCGGGCGGGGCCGCCGGCCGCGATGAGCGAGGCGAACGCCCCCGCGGCCGCCGGCGGCACGGTCGGCGACGAGCCGCTCGCCGACCCGGCCGAGCGCGGTACCACCGAGATCCGTCCGGCAGCGGTCGAGCGGCTGGTCGCCGTGGCGGTCGGGGAGGTCGCGGACACCGCCGAGGTGCGCCGGCTGTGGGGCCGCTCGCCGGCCGAGGTGCGGGCCAGGGTGTCCGGCACCAGGGTGACCGGCACGGTCCGGGTGGCGGTGCGGTACCCGACGCCGATTCCGGCCGTGGCCGCGCGCATCCGCGAGCGGGTGGCCCGGCAGGTCCACGACCTGTGCGGGCTGGACCTGGGGCCGCTGGACGTGGACGTGGTCGGGCTGGTCGGCGAGGCGGTCCGGCCGCGGGTGAAATGAGGTCTCGCGGGTGACGACATGCGGATGACGAACCGGCTGGTCGCCGTCGTGCTGTCGGCGGCGCTGGTGGTGGCCGGCGCGGTGGCGGCGGCCGAGGTGGTCGCGGCCAGGGCGGCGCACCGGTCCCGCCCGTTGCTGGTGCGCTACGACAGGGCGGCGGCGGTGCTGCGCGACCACTCCTGGCACGACCGGTCGGTGCGGCTGGTGTGCGCGGGGCTGGTGCTGGTCGGCCTGTTCCTGCTGGTGGCGGGGCTGTGGCGCGGGCCGCGGTACCTCCCGCTGTCCACCGAGGACTCCGGACTGCTGGTGGTGACCGACCGGGCCACCGTGCGTCGCGTGCTGGAGCGCGCCGCGGCCACGGTCGAGGGCGTGGGCGGCACGCGGGCCTGGGTGTTCCGGCGGCGGATCTGGGTGACGATCCGGGTACGGCCGCGGCCCCGGCCGGTGGCCGAGATCGAGGCGGAGGCGTCCGAGGTGATCAGGTCCGCGATGGACCGGATCGGGCTGGTCGACCGGCCGCGGCTGCTGCTCCGGCTGCGGGAGAAGGGCTGATGCGGCGGGGGACCGGCGCCGACACGGCGAACCGGGTGCTGTTCGTGCTGCTCGGCCTGCTCGCGGTCGGCGGCGGCGGGTGGTGCCTGTGGCTGTCCGGCTCCCGGTCCGGGTACGCCGACCAGCCGGTGCTGGGCACCCGGCTGGAGCACTGGGTCGGCCGGCACGGGACGCCGTTCTGGTGGGCGGTCGGCGGGGCCGGCCTGCTGGTGACCCTGCTGGCGCTGGTCTGGCTGCTCGCGCAGGGCCGTACCGGCCGGGTCGGGGTGGTGCCGGTGAGCTGGGACCCGGAGGCCGGCGCGACCACCGTGGCCGGCTCGGCGGTCGCCCAGGCGGTGACCGGGGACGCCGGTGGTGTCACCGACGTGGTGCGGGCGCGGGTGACCGTCCGCACGGACGCCGACGTCGACGGCGGCCACCGGCTCGTGATGGTGCTCACGGTCGGTGACCGCGCCGACTTCCGTACCGTCTGCCGGGAGGTGGAGCGGACCGTGCTGCCCCGGGCCCGGCTGGCACTGGCCCGCGAGGCGCTGCCGGCGACCGTCCAGCTCACCGCCACCGAGGTCAAACCCCGCCGGGTGGTCTAGCCGGTGAAGCCGCGGAAGATGCCGGTGAACTCGTACGGCTTCTGCGGGATGTTGGTGCACTGGTAGAGCGCGCCGTCGCAGGCGTTGCGGTCGCGGGTCAGCTCCCAGAACGCGAGCCGGCCGTAGTGCCTGCTCTTCGCGTCGGCGACCAGCTTCTTCGCGGCCGCCTGGTTGTAGAGGTGGCCGTCGTCGTTCTGGCCGAGCATCGGCGTGACACCGACCATGGCCCACAGCGCCGAGCTGCTCTTGCTCGGGTACAGCGTCTTGAGCTGGGCCTCGGTGTTCTTGGCGGCCTGGAGCGCGAACGTGCCGTAGTCGCCCGACTGGTAGTAGTCCATCGCCATCACGTTGACGACCTCCAGGTTCACCCCGGCGTCGCGGGCGGAGCGGACCACGTTCAGGCCGTCGGAGGTCAGGCCGGACGGCAGCACCGGCAGGGTGAGCGAGATCTTCAGGCCGGAGTTGGCCTTCTGGAGCTTGGCCAGGGCCTGCGACCGGCGGGCGATCGAGGCCGGGTCGGCGACGGCCGCGCCCTCGATGTCCAGGTCGATGTGCTTCAGCCCGTACGCGCTGACCACGGCCTGGTACTCGCGCTGGAGGCTGGTGGCGTCGCCGCAGCCCTGGGCGAGTTCGATGCCGCTGGCGCCGCCGAACGACACGGTGACGTCGCCGCCGAGCGCGCGCAGGCTGGTGATGTCTGACTTCTCCCAGCCCTGGCGGGGGTCGTAGGCGTTGAACCAGGACGCCTTGCAGCCGGCGCCGGTGACGAAGCCGAGCGAGTACGCCCGCAGCCCGGTCTGCTGGGCGATCTGGGTGAGGTTCGGGGTCGGCCAGGAGCCCATGTCGACGTACGGCGCGACCCTGAGGTTGGCCAGCGCGGCCGGCGCGGCGGCGGGCCGGCTCGCCGCGCCCGCGCTGGTGGCGAAGGCGATGGTGGTGAGCGCGGTGCCGGCGGCGAGCAGGCCGGCCACCGTCGCGGCGGCGGTTCGCCGGAGCGGGCGGAGGGGCATCTCGGTCTCCTTTGGTCTAGACCTTTCGGCCCATGGTGTCCGAGATGCCCCGCCTTGTCCAGAGTAGAGGTCGGATGTCTGGTGGAGGTCAGGCGCCGAGCTGGGCGGCGACCTGGTTGCGGATCGACGGCAGCATTCCGTACAGCACGTCGCCGGGACAGTCGGTGGAGTTGTAGTCCCGGTGCCCGACGATCGCCGACTGCGGGTCCAGCTTGTACACGGCGCACAGCCAGGACAGCGTCGCCACCAGCGAGTTCAGCAGCGCGGTCGTCGGGGCCTCGGTCATGTACGTGCCCTCGTTCTCGATGCCGAGCGTGTGGCTGTTCTGGTTGGCGGTCTGCGCGCCCACGACGTGGTGCTTCGCCAGGATCGCGTTCAGGCTCTGGTGCCGGCCCTCCAGCACGTACCCGCCGCGGCTGATCGAGAGCTGCTGGCCGGTGTCGATCCAGCCGTTGACGTCCATGTGCAGGTTCTGGCACCAGTGCGCGATCGAGAAGGCCGCCGACAGCGAGTAGTCGGTGGTGTTGGCCGAGTCCATGTGGTGCACGACCAGGTGGTCGGGACCGTGGTTGAGCACGGTGATCGTGCCGTTCGGCGGCCGGGCGCTCCACTCGGCGGTGGTGTAGATCCGCGGCTCCGGGGCGGCCGCCAGGGCCGGCCGGGCGGTCGCGAGGGCGGCGCCGCCGAGTAGGGCGCCTCCCGCCGCGGCCATCGCGCCGCCGAGCACCGCGCGGCGGGACGGGCGGAACAGCTCGGTCATGGATGCCCACCTCCAGATGATTTTTACCGTCTAGCACGGATATGCCGGAATTATTCACCGCCGTACTGGATTGGGCCAGCCCCTCCGATCATGTCGGCCGGTTCTGACGACCACAGGTGGTGATCTGGTGACCGAGCGTAATATCCGATTCAAGGGGGGAGAGCCGATGTCGAGGACTTGCGTGATCGGGGGCTGGATCGTCGGCGGAAGCGCGGTGTTCGCCGCGGTGCTGGTCGTGGGCCTGCTGGCGAGCGGGAGCAAGGCCGGCAGCGGCGAGCGGCCGGACCCGGACCGGAGCGGGCGACCGGCGGCGGCCGCGCCGGCCGTAGTCACGGACCGTATCGACGGGCTGCCGGTGGCCGCCGCGTCGGCCGGCCTGGTCAGGAACGCCGCCCACGAAGGCAACGTGGTCGCGCTCACCCTGGACGACGGGCCGAGCGCCGAGTACACCCCGCAGGTCCTGGACCTGCTGCGCCGGTACCACGCGCACGCCACCTTCTGCATGATCGGCGAGAACCTGGACCGCTACCCGGACCTGGTCCGCCAGGTCGTCGCCGACGGCAACCGGCTCTGCGACCACTCGATGACGCACGACGAGCACCTGTCCAGCAAGCCCGCGCCCCGGATGGCCTGGGAGATCGACCAGGCCGAGACCGACCTCAACCGGATCGCGCCGGACGCGCCGGTGCTGTACTACCGCCAGCCCGGCGGCGCCTGGTCGCCGCGGATCCAGGCGGTGGCCCGGCGGGCCGGGATGGTGCCGCTGGACTGGACCGTCGACCCGCGCGACTGGTCCCGGCCGGGCACCAACCGGATCATCGGCACCGTCGAGCAGACCGTGCGGCCCGGCGGGGTGATCCTCATGCACGACGGCGGCGGGCCCCGCGACCAGACCGTGGCCGCGCTGAACGTCCTGCTGCCGTGGCTGCGCGACCACGGGTACGCGTTCGACTTCCCGGCCGCCGCGCCGGACAGCCGGCCGGTCAGGGAGTGCCAGCACCTCCGGGCCGCGTAGCGGCGTCACCTCTAGGCTCGGTCCCGTGCTCGAAGAGGTGACAGTGACCCGGTACGTGACCCCGCTGCGGGAGGGCGGGTCGCTGCCGGCCCTGGTCGAGGCCGACAACCTGGGCACGTACGTGCTGAAGTTCCGCGGCGCCGGGCAGGGCCCGAAGGCGCTGGTCGCCGAGATCATCGTCGGGGAGCTGGGCCGCCGGCTCGGCCTGCGGGTGCCCGAGCTGGTGCTGGCCCGGCTCGACCCGCGCATCCCCGGCAGCGAGCCGGACCCGGAGATCCAGGAGCTGCTCAAGGCCAGCGAGGGGCTGAACCTCGGCGTCGACTTCCTGCCCGGCTCGGTCGGGTTCGACCCGCTGGGCTGGGACGCCGACCCGGACCTCGCCAGCCGGGTGCTGTGGTTCGACGCGCTCACCCAGAACGTGGACCGCACCTGGCGCAACCCCAACCTGCTGGTCTGGCACCGTGAGGTGTGGCTGATCGACCACGGCGCGGCCCTGTACTTCCACCACCACTGGCCCGGCGCCGACCCGGCCAAGCCGTACGACGCGCGCCAGCACGTGCTCCGCGCACGGGCCACCCGACTCGCCGAGGCGCACGCCGCGCTCGCGGCCCGGGTCACCCGGGAGCTGCTCGCCGAGGTTGTCGCGCTGGTGCCGGACGAGTGGCTCGACCCCGGCGGCGGCCGCCAGCCGTACGTCGACCACCTGGCCGCCCGCGTCCCCCTGGTCCCGGAAGTGATCCGAGCATGAGCACCGAGGTCTTCGAGTACGCGCTGCTGCGGGTGGTGCCGCGGATCGAGCGCGGCGAGCAGGTCAACGTCGGCGTGATCGTGTACTCCCAGCGCCACCGGTACCTGTGCGCCCGCACCCACCTGGACGAGGCCAGGGTGCGCGCGCTCGACCCGGACACCGACCTGGCCGCCGTCCGCACCGCGCTGGACGCCTACGCGCGCTCCTGCGACGAGGGCCCCCTCGCGGAGCAGTCCCTCGGCGCCCGCTTCCGCTGGCTGACAGCGCCCCGCAGCACCGTCGTCCAGCCCGGCCCCACCCACAGCGGCCTCACCGCCGATCCGGCCGCCGAACTCGACCACCTGATGAACACCCTCGTCCGCTAGCCCGCCGCGGCCCGCGCGCCAGCTCGCCGGCGTGGACCCCTGCGGGGCCAGGGGCGGCGGACAGGGCAGACTGGCCGGGTGGTGGAGCGGGGATGGCGGGCCGGAGCGCTCGGGTGGTTGCTGGTGGTGGGCGTCGGGCTGGCCTTCGCCGACGCCTCCGTGGTGGTGCTCGCGCTGCCGTCGGTGTACGGGCAGTTCAACAGCACGATCGTGCGGGTGTCCTGGGTGCTGACCGGGTACGCCGCCGTCGTCACCGTGGTCGGGATGCTGCTGGCCGTGCTGCACCGGCGGATCCCGCCGGCGGTGCTGGTGGGCGGCGGGCTGGCGGTGTTCGCGGCGGCGTCGGTCGTGTGCGGTACCGCGCCGTCGCTGGCCGTGCTGCTGGCCGGCCGGTGCGTGCAGGGCGCGGGCGCGGCGGCGCTGCTGGCCGGGGCGCTGCCGGCGCTCGCCACGCTGCACGGGCCCGTCGCCGGCCGGGCCGCGTGGGGCTGGGCGGCGGTGGTCGGGCTGGCGATCGGGCCGGCCCTCGGCGGCGTGCTCACCGAGCTGTTCAGCTGGCGGGCGATCTTCCTGGCCCAGGCGCCGCTGGCGGTCGCCGCGCTGGCCGCCGTCGCCGACCCGAGGGTGCGCGGCGCCCGGGAGCCGCGGGCGGCGCACCGGCCCAGGGTGCTGGCTCTGGCCGGGCTGGTGTTCCTGTCCGGCGCGCTGGTCGGCGCGCTGTTCCTCAGCGTGCTGCTGGTCATCGAGATCTGGCGGCACAACCCGCTGACCGGCGCGGCGGTGGTCAGCGCGCTGCCGGTGGCGACGTTCCTGGTCCGGCCGGTGGCGGTGCGGGCCGCGCCGGTGTGGCGGGTGCTCGGCGGCGCGGTCTGCCTGGCCGGCGGCCTGGCCGCGCTCGGCCTGCTGCCGTCGTCGGCGCTGGGTTGGGCGGTGGCCGCGCTCGCGCTGTGCGGTGCCGGGCTGGGACTGCTGTCGGCCGCGCTCGACCCGGTCGCCGTCGGTCCGCGCGCCGGGGTACGGGACGCCTCGCTCGCCGCCGCGGCCCGGCACGCCGGGCTGGTGCTGGGACTGGCGCTGATCGCGCCTGTGCTGTCGCACTCGCTCGACCGGGCGACCGTGCACGCCGAGTACGCCGGCGCCGGCACCGTGCTCGAGGGCCGGGTGTCGGTTCAGGAGAAGGTCAAGGTGGCGCTCGCCGTCCGCGACCAGCTCTCCGCCAACCCGCGCGGGAAGGTGCCGGACCTGGAGGCCACCGTCGCCCATGCCGGGGTGCGCTCGGCCGCCGGCCGCGAGCTCGGCCACGACCTCGCCACCCGGATCGAGGCGGTGCTGACCAGGGCGTTCCGGCCCGCGTTCGCGGTGGCCGCCGGGCTGGGCGGGCTGGTGCTGCTGCCCGGGCTGGCCGTGCTCGCGGTGCGGCGGCGCCGCCGCCGGCCGGCCGCCGTCCCCGACCCGGAGCCGGAGCCGGACCCGGACCCGGTACGGCCGCGCCGGTCGACATCGTCGGCGGCGCTGGCCGGCGTGGTGGTGCTGGTGCTGGCCACCGGGGCCGTACTCGGCGGGGAACTGGCCGCCGGCGCCCGCGACCACGGCACCGTCGTACCCACCGACGCCTGCCACACGCACGGCAACCGGTATCCGGGCAGCGGCCTGGACGCCATGCTCCAGCGGCTCGCGCTGGCCACCGTCGACAAGGCGGCCTGCCAGCTGCACGTCTCCCGCGAGGGGCTGGTCCTGGGCCTGGACGGCCACCACCGGCCCGGGGTGCCGGTGATCGACCGCAAGCGGCTGGAGGCCGCGCTGCGCTCCAGCCTCCTCGAGGCCATCGACGAGGCCCACCTGCCCGGCTTCATCGCCAACCCGCTGCGCAACCTCGCCAAGCACGCGCCGGTCTCCGAACTCCTCGACCGCCTCGGCATCCCGCACTGACCGCGTCACCGGCCGAGCGCGGCGTCGCCGAGGGTGGCGAAGAAGTCGCGGCCGGGCGGTGGTCCGGCGCCGGGTGGTGGGGGTGGCGGCCGGAGGCCGGCCGGCGGCGGCCCGGGTGGCGGCCGGTCCGGGCCGCCGGACAGGTCGTGGGAGACGCAGCTGACCCGCAGCCGTACCGTGTTCGCCGGCAGCGGGAGGGAAACCGGCTGTGGATGGCCGAGGCTGACCGTGACGGTGTCGCCGAGCGGGTGCCGGTCCTGGTCGGTGAAGGACAGGTCGGCGACGGCCTGCGAGGCGCCGGCCGCGTCGTCGGCGACGCCGACCGTGGCGCGGAACCGCCGCGGGTTGCCGGCGCCGCCCACCGTCCACTCGGCATACCCGCCCCCGCCGCCGGCGGGCAGGCAGCGCACCTCGACGCTGTGCGGGTACTGCTGGTGGGCGAGGGTCGCGTCGGCCGCCCCGCCGTAGCCGTCCTCGCTGACCGGTTCGCTGCCGGACAGGAAGCTGTGGCCGTAACGCTCGGCGGCGTGGCCCGGCGGCGCGTCGTCGGTCACCGGCGTGGCGACGCCGGCCATCTGGTGGGTGGCCGGACCGCCGAAGTGCGCGATCACCGCCACCGCGACCGTCACCAGCGCGGCGCCGAGCGTGAGCGCCGCCGTGACCAGGCCCTGGACCGAAGTGAGCACGGCGGTGAACCGTTCGAGGCGCGTGCCGGCCGATGTCGCCCGCCGCCCGTGCCGCGCCCTGCCCGATCCCCGCCTCCGCGTGTTTCCCACCAGGGTCCTCCCGTCTCGCAGAGTTCCCCGGCCCACCTGAACTATCCTCGGAAACGTCTGTCCGGTTACAGCCTGTACTGTCATGTACCCGTCATCCGGCCCTCACCGCGCGTACTCCCGGCGGTCGCGCCGTCCTGGTTACTTCCGGTGCCATGAGACCGACCGTCCACAGGACACTCGCCCTCGCCGGAGCGCTCGTCGTGCTCGCCGGCACCGCCGCCGCCGCGCAGGCCGGCCCGGCCGGCCGCGACCGCGGCCGGCGGTACGAGATCGGGCTGTTCGGCGACATGCCGTACGGCGACACGGGCCGGGCCCAGTACCCGAACGTCATCGCCGGGATGAACCGGGCCGACCTGGCGTTCTCGGTGTTCGACGGCGATATCAAGAACGGTTCGGAGCCCTGCTACGCCGACGGCGCCGCGCAGGCGCCGGCCGACGCGACGCACCCGGACGTGTACAGGTACGCGCTGAACCTGTTCGACCAGTTCCGCGCGCCGGTCGTGTACGTGCCCGGCGACAACGAGTGGACGGACTGCGACCGGCCGTCGACCCAGGGTCCGACCGCCGACGCCGTCCAGCGGCTGGACTACGTGCGGACGGTCTTCGCGAGCACCGACCGCAGCCTCGGGCGGCACACGATGCCGCTGACCCGGCAGGCCGCGCCGTACCGCGAGAACGTCACCTGGGTCGCCGGGCCCGTCACCTACCTGGGCCTCAACGTGCCCGGCAGCGACAACGACTACATCCCGGACGGCGACACCAAGGACGGCCCGCAGGCCGAGGCCAACGCCGAGTACGCCGCCCGCAACACCGCCAACCTGGCCTGGATCCACGCCGGCTTCGCCGCGGCCGAGCGGCGCGGCTCCCGGGCGGTCATGATCGTGTTGCAGGCGGACATGTTCGGCGACAGTCCCGGCCACCCGGAGGGCACCACCGCCGACCCGACCGACCACTTCGCCGACACGAAGGCGGCGATCGCCCGCGAGGCGGCGGCGTTCGGCCGGCCGGTCGTCGTGGTGAACGGCGACAGCCACTACCTGACCATCGACAAGCCGTTCACCGACGACGCCGGCAACACGATCATGAACGTCACCCGCGTGATGACCTTCGGCAGCAAGCTCAACCACTGGGTGAGCGCGACCGTCGACCCCGACGACCCGCAGGTGTTCACGTTCCACCAGCACGTCATCGGGGCCAACGTGCCCACCTACACGTTCCACTGACCACGATCAAGGAGTTGTGCCCGCGTTTTCATAGCGTTTTGCGGGCACAACGCCTTGATCGTGGCGGGAAACCGGTGACGGGGGTACCCGGAGCAGCCGGGCGGCCCAGCCGGGCAGCCACCAGTTCCACCGGCCGAGGATCGCCACCAGCGCCGGCACCAGCAGCGACCGCACCACCGTCGCGTCCAGCAGCACGCCGAGGCCGAGCCCGGTCGCGAACACCTTCAGGTCGACGTCCGGCGCGCTGGCCAGCGACGCGAACGCCAGGAACAGGATCAGCGCCGCGCTGGTGACCAGCCGGCCGGTACGCCCGATGCCCTCCGTCACCGCG
>JBJMIH010000192.1:0-54778 GCA_045806985.1 Mycobacteriales bacterium
CCGTCGTCGGCGACCGCGCCGGCCTGTTCGGCAACGGCACCTCCGGGGAGGGCTGCGACACCGAGGACCTGCGGCTGCCTGGCGTGCAGGCCGACCTGCTCGCTGACCTGTTCGCCACCGGCACCCCGGTGGTCGTGGTGGTCGTCTCCGGCCGCCCCTACGCCCTGGGCGAGGTCCAGCCGCGCGCCGCCGGCCTGATCCAGGCGTTCCTGCCTGGTCAGGAAGGGTCCGCGGCCATCGCCGGCGTCCTGTCCGGCCGGCTCCAGCCGGGCGGCAAGCTACCGGTTCAGATTCCCCGCCGCCCGGGCGGACAGCCCGGCACCTACCTGCACCCGCCGCTCGGCGGCAACACCCACGGCATCAGTGACATCGATCCGACACCACTGTTCCCCTTCGGCCACGGCACGTCCTACACCACATTCCACCTGGACGACCTGGAGGTCAGCGCGACCGAGGTACCCACCGACGGCGAGCTCGCCGTGTCGGTCCGGGTACGCAACACCGGCACCCGGCGCGGTGACGAGGTCGTCCAGCTTTATCTGAGCGACGTCGTGGCCTCGGTCACCCGACCGGTCCGGCAGCTGATCGGATTCGCCCGGATCCAGCTGGAGCCGGGCGAGACCGCCCGCGCACGCTTCCAGGTGCACGCCGACCGGACCGCGTTCACCGGCCGCGACCTGCACCGAATCGTCGAACCCGGCGACATCGAGCTGCTCGTCGGCACCTCATCGACCCAACTTCCCTGCCAGGTCAGGCTACGGTTGACCGGCACCACCCGGGTGGTCGGCCACGACCGGCGGCTGACCACCCCCGTGCACGTGCGGCGAGGCAAAGCAGATGCCAGCGAAGACTAACCGCGCCGCCAAGCGCGCCACCCTGGCCAGCGTGGCGCGCTCGGCCGGAGTCTCCATCGCGACGGTCTCCAAGGTGCTCAACGGCCGCAGCGACGTCTCGCCGAGCACCCGCGTACGCGTACAGGAACTACTGGACCAGCACGACTACATCGCTCCCGTCCTGCGCCGCACCGAAACGCCGCAACGCCCCACGATCGAGCTCCAGTTCGAGGGCGAATTCAGGTCCTATGCCGCCGATGCCCTCGAAGGCATCCTCGGGGCCGCTGCCGAACTGGGGGTCTCGGTCGTCATCAGCAAGCCCGACCGCGGTCCGCACTGGGCCCGGGACCTGGTCCTGGCCGGACGCCGCGCACTCATCGCGGTCACCACCGTCTACACGGCCGCGCACCTGGACGCCCTGGACCGGGCCGGCCTCCCCCTGGTCGTACTCGACCCGCTGCACCTGCCGCACACCGGCGTCACCAGCGTCGGCGCCACCAACTTCGCCGGCGGCCTGGCCGCCACCCAGCACCTGCTCTCCCTCGGCCACCAGCGCATCGCCTACCTCGGCGGACCCACCATCGCCGCCTGCAACCAGGCCCGGATGCATGGTTACCGCGCCGCCATGGAAGAGGAAAACATACCGATACCGGTCGGCTACGTCCGTCACGGCGAATTCACCTACCAGGCCGGACTCCAGGGCGCTGCCGCGCTGCTGGATCTCGCCGAACCACCAACAGCGATATTCGCCGGCAACGACGAAATCGCCCTCGGCGTGATCGAAACGGCCCGCACCCGCGGCCAGCGCATTCCCGAAGACCTCAGCATCGTCGGCTTCGACGACACACTCCTCGCCAGGATGGCCTCACCGTCACTCACCGCCGTCCGCCAGCCGCTGCGCGAGATGGGCGCTGTCGCGCTCCGCACCGCCCTGCGCCTCGCCAACGGCGAGAAGATCGAATCACACCACGTCGAACTCGCCACCCACCTCGTCGTCCGCGACTCCACCGCCCCACCCAGCCACGCCAACAGACGGTAGCCACCCCCGCCGTACACCGCCGAGCCGCGCCCCAATCAGGACGCCCCAAGCGCCACATTCGTCGAAGGAATCAATCGTCGAGGCGGAAGACCGCATGAAGGTGCTGGTGGAGGCTGGTGGGGCGCCTGGGGATCGAACCCAGAACCCGCGGATTAAAAGTCCGCTGCTCTGCCAGTTGAGCTAACGCCCCTCACGCGGCTGTGGGATCACGATTCCGCTTGCTAAGCGTAACCGGGAAACGTGGGAACGGGCTGCGGACGAGGCTGGATGTCGCCAACTAGACGGGGTGGAGTTACCTTGCGTAGTCAGATCAGAGCACTTTGGCAAGAAAATTCTTGGTCCGCGTGTGCTGTGGGTTGGCAAGTACCTCCCGCGGCGCCCCCGACTCCACCACCACGCCGCCGTCCATGAAGACGAGCGCGTCCCCGACCTCGCGCGCGAAGCCCATCTCGTGGGTGACCACGACCATCGTCATGCCGGTCTCGGCGAGGTGGCGCATCACGTCGAGTACGTCGCCGACCAGCTCGGGGTCCAGCGCGGACGTCGGCTCGTCGAACAGCATGAGCTTCGGCTCCATCGCCAGCGCCCGCGCGATGGCGACCCGCTGTTGCTGCCCGCCGGACAGCTGGTTGGGGTACGCCTTCTCCCGGTCGGTCAGGCCCACCGTGGCCAGCAGTTCCCGCGCCCGCTCGGTGGCCTGCCGCTTCGACTGGCGTTTGACCCGCACCGGCGCCTCGATGATGTTCTCCAGCGCCGTCATGTGCGGGAACAGGTTGAACCGCTGGAACACCATCCCGATCTCGGCCCGCTCGCGGGCCACTTCCTTGTCCCGCAGCTCGTAGATCTTGTCGCCGTGCTGCCGGTAGCCGACGAGCTTTCCGTCCACCCACAGCCGCCCGCCGTCGATCTTCTCGAGGTGGTTGACGCAGCGCAGGAACGTGGACTTGCCGGAGCCGGACGGCCCGATGATGCACATCACCTGGCCGGACTGCACCTCCAGGTCGATGCCGGACAGCACCTCCATCCGGCCGAACCGCTTGCGCACGCCCTCCGCCCTGACCATCGAGGTCGACTCGCTCATCGGCCGCCCTCCTTCTCCGCTGCCGGCGCCGGCGCCACGCCCGGGTGGAACCGGGCCTGCTTCCGGAACAGCGCCAGGAAGCGCTGGCGCGGCGTGAGCGGCAGCTGGTGCGTGGAGCCGCGCGCGAAGTACCGCTCCACGTAGTACTGGACGGTGGTGAGGACCGTGGTGACCACCAGGTACCACAGGCTCGCCACCACCATCATCGTGATGACCGCCGCGTTCCGGTTGCCGATCTGGTCGGCGACCGTGGCCAGTTCGGGGTACGACACGACGGCAGCGATCGAGGTGGTCTTCAGCATCGAGATGGTCTCGTTGCCGATCGGCGGGACGATCACCCGCATGGTCTGCGGCAGCACGATCCGCCGCATGGTCTGCAGCCGGCTCATGCCGAGCGCCAGCGCCGCCTCGGTCTGTCCGTACTCGACGGACAGGATGCCGCCGCGCACGATCTCGGACATGTACGCGGCCTCGTTCAGGCCGAACCCGAGCACCACGGCGTTGTACTTGTACACCACGTCGTTGGTATGAGTTTGCAGGAACTGGTGGCCGAGCCAGTGCTGGCCGGTGAGGTTCCCGAGCTCGATCCCGAACGGGACGCCCAGCGAGAAGCTCGGGATCAGCGCGGCGAGGTTGTACCAGAAGATGAGCTGGACGAGGACGGGCGTGCCGCGGAAGAACCAGATGTAGGTCCACGCCGAGCCGGACACCACCGGGTTCTGCGACAGCCGCATCACCGCGATGAGGACGCCGCCGACCACCCCGATGACCATCGCGGCCGCCGTGACCTCCAGCGTGCGCTTGAGGCCGTCGGTGATGGCCTGGTTCCGGACGTAGAACCAGACGTCCGACCAGGAGATGTTCGGGGTGGTCGCCAGCATGTGGATGAACATCCCGGCCAGCACCAGGATGAAGAACGCCGCCACCCAGCGCATGGGGTGGCGCACCGGAATCGCCTTGATGGCCTCCTCCGGCGCGCCCCTCTCGACCGTGTCCTGCTCCGTCACGCCGCCCTCGTCTTCACGCCCTCGTCGTCGCGTCCTCGCCGGTGGGTCAGCTCGTCGCGGAGTTGATGTCCGACGTGCTCACGCTGTCCGAGTCGATGTCCCACTTCTTCAGGATCTTGCCGTACGACCCGTCCTTGATCAGCCCGTTGACGGCACCCTGGATCGCCTTCTCCAGGCCCGGAGCGCTCTTCGGCACGCACACGGCGTACACGGTGGGCTCCCAGCTGTTGCCGACCTGCTCGAACTTGGCGCTGCTCTGGCTGACGTAGTACTTGATCACGACTTCGTCGGCGAGCACGACGTCGTCCTGGCCGGACAGCACCGCGGTGTTGGCCGTGCCCTGGTCCTTGTAGTTGACGTCGGCCTGCAGCGACTTGCCGGCGGCCTTGCACTTGTCGACCTGGGCGGTGAGGAAGTCGGCCTGCGTGGTGCCGGACTCGGCGGCGGCCTTGTGCCCGCACAGGTCGTCCTGGCTGGCGATCTTGATGCCGCTGCCCTTCTTGACCATCATCGCGGACGGCACCTTGAGGTAGCTGACCATGTTGACCTGCTGCTCGCGGTCCTTCGTGTCGTAGAAGGACGAGATGCCGAGGTCGAACTGGCCGGCCTGCATGCCGGTGATGATTCCGTCGAAGTTGGACTGGGTCATCTGGAGCGTGAGCCCGAGCTTCTTGCCGATGGCGGTGGCGAGGTCGGCGTCCGCCCCGATCACCGTCTTGTTGTCCTTGGGGTCGAGGTACTCCATCGGCGGGTACGACGGGTCGGTGCCGACCTTCAGCGTGCGCTTGCTCGCGATGGCGGCGGGAACCTGGGCGGCGAGCGTGCTGTCCTTCTTGATGTTCTTCAGCACGTCCCCGCCGCCGGACGGGGTGTTGTTGGAGCCCTTGCTGCCGCTCGTGCAGCCGGCGGCGGCGAGCACGCCGGCGAGCACTGCGGCCCCGAGCAGGAGCCGACGGGTCTTGGCCACGGTGTCCTCCGATGTTCCTTGCGGTGGGGCGTACCGTACCGAGTTCACGGCGACCGGGACATAGGTTCGCGGTTCCGTGACCGGAGTGTTGTTTGGGGTGCGCGATCGGCCACAACCGGCGATGCTCGTAGTGATGCGATCACTCCGGGAGACATTCGGGCACGGCCGGGACACGGTCGCCGGGCTGTGGGGACGGCTCCCGGCGCGGGTGCGGCGCGTGCTGACCGCGCCCGTCTCGCCGCTCGGCCGGAAGATCGCGGCGGTGATCGCGGTGGCCGCCGTCGGACTCTGGCTGGGCGCCATCTTCGGCGGGCACGAGACCCGGCAGGTCGGGCCGTTCCAGACCGAGCTGTCGATCCACCCGTCCTGGACCGGCGACACCAGCGTGAAGGTGCCGCCGCTCGGTTCGCTCACCTTCGACTCCCACGACGGGCCGGTACGGCTCGAGGTGCGTGTCGACCAGGTACGGCAGGACGCGGCCCAGCGGATCGTCGCCGACCCCAACCAGTTGAAGGCGCTCAGCGACAAGGCCGTCGACGACGCGCGGTCCGCGGTGATCTGGCTGGTCGTGAAGACGGTGCTGTTCTCGCTGGTCGCGGTCGCGCTGCTGGGGCTGGTGCTGTTTCGGCGGAACCTGCGGCGGCTGCTCGTCACCCTGGTCACGGCGGTGGCGGTGCTGGCCGGTACGGCGGCGGTCGGGGCGGCGACGTTCCGGCCGGGCTCGGTCAACGAGCCGCGCTACCACGGCCTGCTGGTGGACGCGCCGAGCGTGATCGGCAACACCAAGGACCTGGCCGGCCGGTTCAACCTGTACCGGGCACAGCTGGCGCAGATCGTGACCAATCTCACCAAGATCTACCAGGCCGTCTCGACGCTGCCGACGCTCGAGCCGCAGCCGAACATGATCCGCGTGCTGCACGTCTCCGACCTGCACCTCAACCCGACCGCGTTCAGCCTGATCGCGTCGCTGGTCAAGCAGTACAAGATCGACGTGGTGGCGGACACCGGCGACATGACCGACTGGGGTACCGAGCCGGAGGCCCGGTTCGTCAACCAGATCGGGACCCTGGGCGTGCCGTACGTGTTCGTGCGCGGCAACCACGACTCGACCCACACCGCGGCGGAGGTCGCCAGCCAGCCCAACGCCGTCGTCCTGGACAACACCATCAAGCAGGTGGCCGGCCTGACGTTCGCCGGCATCGGCGACCCCCGGTACACCCCGGACAAGACCACCCGCGACGACAACGCGCCGGTCTCCGAGGTGGTCGACGCCGGGAAGACGCTGGACAACACCATCAGGGTGCAGCCCGGCCAGGTCGACGTCGCGATGGCGCACGACCCGTCCGCCGGGCCGCCGATGGCCGGGCACGTGCCGCTGGTACTGGCCGGGCACACCCACAAGCGCAGCACCAGGCAACTCGACAAGGGAACGCTGGAACTGGTCGAGGGGTCGACCGGCGGCGCCGGCCTGCGCGGGCTGGAAGGCGAGAAGCCGACCCCACTGGAGTGCAGCGTGCTGTACTTCGACTCCACGACGCACCTGCTCACCGCGTACGACGAGATCACGCTCGGCGGGCTGGGCACGTCGGAGGCGTCGATCGCGCGGCGGCTCGCCCCGGCGGCGAAGGGCAAGAGCAATCCCGAACCGCAACAAACCGGGCAAGGGTCGGCGCCGCCGTGAACCGCGCCACGCGGAGTGCCTGGCAGGGCACCCGGATTCGCGTTGGACCGTCGCCGTCCCTTATGCTGTGCTGGCTCCTGACGGGAACGCCTGAGCCCCCATCGTCTAGTGGCCCAGGACGCCGCCCTTTCAAGGCGGTAGCACGGGTTCGAATCCCGTTGGGGGCACGACCTGGAGGGTCGCCTCGAGGTCCCGTGGAGCAGTCTGGAGTGCTCGTCGCCCTGTCAAGGCGAAGGCCGCGGGTTCAAATCCCGTCGGGACCGCAACCTGGGAGGCCACGGCCTGTGCCGTGGCCTCCTGCCGGCTGATAGCCTTTGCCGGCATGGGCAGGTAGCTCAGTTGGTACGAGCGTCCGCCTGAAAAGCGGAAGGTCGGCGGTTCGACCCCGCCCCTGCCCACCAGCACAATCTGCTGTCCGTTTCGTGCAGCCTGACGACAGTTCTGACGACAACGCGCGCTCATCCGATCGCCTCCGCCAGCTTGCCGCCGCGAACTCGGCTCCTCAAGCGCGATCGTCTGCACCCCTACGCACGAACTCCCCGAACGCCAGGACCAGCAACGCCCCGCCCAAGAATCCGCGAGCCCGCGGTCACTGGACGCTTGGCCCAACCGGTCCGTGGTCGCAGCGCGTCCGGCTCCGAGGTCGAGATCGGCTGACTCCGGAGATCCGGCTACGACACCTCGAACTTGCTCAGGGCCGTTGGAGGGTGAGCAGCGGCTCGGCGAACACCGGTGCTGGTGCGTCGGGGTCCGCGGCGACGGCCTGCTCCAGGCGGCCGAAGCCGGCGTCCAGTTCGTCGGGGCTGAGCTGGGCGAAGAAGGAAAGGGTGCGCAGGCGCAGCCGTTCCAGCATGTCAGCCTGCGTGCCGGCGGACGGCTCGGTGACCGTGCCGAAGCTGGTGACGCGCCAGCCGGCCGAGGTGAACGTCGCGATGACCTCGTGCAGCGGCTGGAACAGCGCGGCGTCCGCCTCGAAGCCGCGGGGGAAGTGCTCCAGCCACCACGGCCTGGGATGGTGGTCGCTGAAGTTCGCGCGCAGGAGCAGCCGCCCGCCGGGCCTGAGCACCCTGGCCAGCTCCCGGGCCGCCCGCGGCTTGTCCTGGACGTGGTGCCAGGACAGGAACATGAGGGCGTAGTCGGCGCTGCCGGACGGCACCGGCATGTCCTCGGCGGAGCCTGCCAGGTACCGCACATCGGGATGCTGGGACTGGGACTGCGCTGTCTCGCGCATCCGGACGGAGGGCTCGACGCCGGTGACCGGCCCGAACGCCCGCGCCAGCGCGGGGGAGAACCTGCCGGTCCCCGAGCCGACGTCCAGCCCCACCAGCGGACGCCGGTCGGGCAGCACCGCCGCGAAGGCGCTGATCCATGCCTGCAGCTGCTGCTCCGCGAGCGCACGGCCACGCGCGTAGTCCTGGTACTGCTCGGTGTCGTAGTCGATCCGCCTCATCGCGCCTCTAACCTTTCATCCGATATATCGAGTTGATACATCGAGACGATATGCCGCGTTGCTTTGTCCCGACAAGACGGGTCAGGTGATGGTGATGAGGTACGGGTCCGAGGCGGGGATCACGCTGGCGGTGGAGCTCTCCGTGAGCACGTACAGGTAGACCTGGCCGGTGGGCAGTTGTGCCGGGATCTGGATGCTGAGCTGGCTGGTGGGGTCGGCGTCGGTCGGGATGGGGGCGGACAGCCAACTTTTGCGGCCGTTGACCGGCGCGAACATGACGATGTCGTCCGGGGCGAAGTTGGCGCCGAAGATGACCACGACGGAGTCGGGGTGGAAGGCGTCGTCGGGGACACCGGCCTGGTCGTTGGTGGAGGCGGAGACCTCGGCCCGTTGCACGATCGGCGGTTTGGGCACGAGGCCGGGAGGCCGGACGCAGGTCGTCGTCCGGTCGGAATTCTGGCTGCTCGGGCAGGTGGGAACGGCGTCGGCGGCGGCGGACCCGGCATGGAGTGCCAGCAGTCCCAGCGGGGCCGCCAGCGCCAGCGTGCCCGCCGCGAGACGTTTACGCAGTGTCATGTGTGCTGTCCCTTCGAGTGGTGTCGGACGCTAGTGTGGACGGCTCGCGTCCAGGGCCGGTTCAGTCGCGGTTCAGCGACCGCCGAACGGGAATGCGGTGGACCGGGGCGGCCGGCGGCTGGCACGGTCAGCTCGTGACCTTGCGGCTGCGGGACCGGCGCGACTGGGAGGGTCGCGGTGGCCGGGCCGGCTCGACCGAGATGGCCACGGTCGTCGTGGCGTACGCGGCGTTCGTGCTCATCGGCGTCAGCGGCGGGGTGACGGGGGTGCTGCTGCCGGCCCAGATCCGCGACTACGGCGTCGACCAGGCCACCATCGGGATCGCGTTCTTCACCGGGTCGGCCGGCTTCCTGCTGGCCAGTACCGGTTCCGGCGCCCTGCTGCACCGGTACGGCACGCGGACCGCCCTGGTACTGGGCGGAGCGGGTTTCGCCGTCGCCGGGCTCTGCACGGCGGCGCGGCCACCGCTGGCCGTCTACCTGGCGTTGCAGGTGCTGTCCGGGTACGGCGCCGGGATTCTCGAGTCGGTACTCAGCGCCCACCTCGCCACCCTGCCCAGGGTGACCGCGCGGATGAACCGGCTGCACGCGTTCTTCGGGGTCGGCGCGCTGGCCGGGCCGGCGCTGGCCACCTGGATACTCCGGTTCGCCCGGTGGCCGGCGGTGTGGCTGGTCCTCGGCCTGGCGGCGGTGCCGCTGACGCTCGGGTTCTGGATCGTCCACCCCGGACCCGGGACGGTAGGGGCCGAGCCGGCGCCGGTGCGGCGGCCGCGGCTGCTCTCGCAGGCGCTCCGGCGTCCCGGCGTCCTGTTCGGAGCCACGCTGCTGGCCGCGTACGTCGGCGTCGAGCTGAGCCTGGGGAACTGGGGCTACAGCTACCTCATCGAGCGGCGGGGGATGAGCGACGCGGTGGCCGGTTACGTCGTCAGCGGGTACTGGCTCGGGCTGACGCTCGGCCGGTTCCTGCTCAGCCCGCTTGCCAACCGGATCGGCCTCACCGCCGCCGGCCTGATGGCGTCCTGCCTGACCGGCGTCGTCGCTGTGACCGCGCTGACCTGGCTGTTACCGGGAGCCGGCACGGCCGCCGGCTGCTTCGCCGTGCTCGGCTTCCTGCTCGGACCGATCTTCCCGACCACGATGGGGGCCGTCCCGGGCCTCGCGCCGCCGCACCTGGTGCCGACGGCGATCGGCATCATGAACGCCGGCTCCGTGCTCGGCGGATCGGTGCTCCCGTGGCTGGCCGGCACCCTGGCCCAGGGCGCCGGCATCGCGACCCTGCTCCCGTACACGCTGGCCCTGGCGGTGATCCAGTTGACGATCTGGTGGCGGATGGCCGAATCGTAAAGTTCGTCATACGAACTGTTAGCCTGGCGGGCTTCATGCTGTTCTCGCCCGGCGGCGGCACGCCCGACGCCGCCGCCGTCGCCCGCTGGGGCGGCGAGATCGTCCCCGCCGTACGCGAGGCGATCGCGACGGCGGCCGCCGTCAGTCCCCGGTGACGACGCGGCGCGTCAGCGGTGGGTGGGGAACTGGACCACCTGCTGGTATGTCGGGCGGTTCTGCCAGTTGGTGGTGGCGTCGGTGATGCCGCCGAGGGGGCGCTGGATGATCGCGTCGGCGCACCACTGGTCGCCGGCCGCGCAGTCGGCGTCGCCGGGGTAGACCTGGGTGGCCGGCTCGGCGCTGGCCTGCTGGAGGCTGCTGAGCAGCACCTGCCGGCAGGCGGCGACGTCGCCGCTGCCGCAGTAGGTACGGGCCAGGCCGCCGGTGACCGGCTGGCCGAGCACTGCGCGCAGGTCCTTGTCGGTGTAGGACCACCAGCCGAACTGGAACGACGAGCCCTTGTGCGGGATCGACTCGTTGGCGTCCGCCGGCCCGCTGCTCGGCCCGGTCTGGCCGCCGGACGGCGACTCGTTGATCTGGAGCGCGCCGACCATCGCGGTGAACAGGTCGGTACCCATGCCGGGCTGGAACTCGCCCTGCACCAGCAGCGGCCACCACGCGTCGAACACCCGGATGGCGTCCGCCGAGGCGTAGGTGTGGCTGCCGGCCGAGGTCTCCCTGCGCAGCGCGCCCTGTTGCAGCCAGGTGCGCAGCGACTGCACGGTGGCGGCCAGCCCGGTGTCGGTGACCGGCGCGGTGTCGATCACGGCCAGCAGCTCCGGCAGCACGTCGGTGCCGCGCAGGTCGGCGACGCCGGCGTCCTCCATGGCCTTGACCAGGGCGGCCCTCGTCACCGGGGTGCCGCTGTGGACGAGCGTCCGCACCCGGCTGTCGAGCAGGTTGACGCGGTGCACCGACCCGTTGCCGAAGCCGGCCGACGTGTAGTCGAGCGCCTGCTTGTTGTTCCAGGACACGTAGTAGTCCTGGTCGATCGAGTTGGGGTGCTGGCTGGGCGGGGTGTAGGCAGCCGTGTTGGTGGTCGGGTCGTGGCCCTGCCACTCGTACCGCTGCTGCGCGAGCACCGGCAGGTTGGGGTCGACGCCGGCCGCGCGCACCGGGTTGGTCCCGGAGTTGTAGTACGCCGTGTGCTTCGAGTCGACGTAGAACCAGTTGAACGCGTAGTTGATGTGCTGGGCGGCGGCCTGGAAGTCCTGCGGCGAGGTCATCGCGGCCGGGTCGTCGAACATCTGGAAGCCGATGATCGAGTCGGCCTCGTGCAGGTAGCTGGAGCGCAGGCTGGTGAACGCGACCGGGGCGCCGCCGACCGTGCCGCGGTACCGCACCAGCCCGTACTTCGTCCGGTACACGATCAGCTTGTACGACCCGGCCGGGGTGGAGTCGGCGAGCGTCGGCGACCAGGCGTCGTCGCGTTCCAGCTTCTCCATGGCCAGGCACTGGCCGTGGTACAGGTAGTACAGCGAGTCGCGGGTGGCCGGCGAACCGTCCGGAGTGCACAGCGGCACCGCGTAGGTGTCGGTGAGGTCCTGGCCGGCCGAGGTGGCGCTCCACGCGTAGTCCTGGCCGCGGCCCAGCTCGACGTAGAAGCTGGCGCCGGCGAACGCGGCCCCGCGGGCGCTGATGCCCGGCCCCTCCAACTCCTCCAGCATCAGCAGCTGCGGCGCGAAGTACCCGGTCTGCGGGCCGAAGACGGCGACAGGGTGGCCGCTGTCGGTGTACCTGCCGGACACGACCAGCGCGTTCGACATGCCGTGCCGGGCGCTGAGCAGGTTGCCGGGCAGCACGCCCGGCGCGGCGGTCGTGGTCGACGTGGCCGAGCCGGTCGGGTCGAACACCTCCTGCTGCGGGACGACCGAGCCGGGATCGGGCATGGCCACGCCCTGTGGTGAGGTGGGGCTGGCCGCGTACGGGAAGCTCTGGCCGTTGTGGACGGTGAGCACCGCCTCGGGATCGTTCTCCTCCCGGAACGACGCCCACACCCTGTCGCCTTCGGTGACCCCGTACTTCTGGTCGGCGGCCAGCTTGACCAGCGCGGAAGCCACCTCGCCGCCGCCACCGGTGCCGAACAGGGCGCCGACCACGGAGGCCAGCGCCACCAGGTCGTTGAGGGTGAACGGCTGGATGCTGCCGGCGTTGGTCACCGGGTCGATGTGGCCGGTGAGGTCGTACTCGCCGGGGAAGTACCGGCCGTTGTACGCCTGCGTGATGTAGAGGTTGATGCCATCCACATAGGACTGCGCGTCGGCGAGCGCCTGCTGCCCGCGCGGTCCCGCCGCCGCGGCGGCGCGCTGGATCTGCTGGAGCAGCTCGTCCTCGGTGTACGGGGCGGCGGCCCAGAAGGTCTGCTCGAGCTGGCGGTTCGCGGCGGCGCCGCCGGCGAAGCTGCTCAGCTCGCCGCGCCCGACGTGGCGGAACAGGTCCATCAGCCACAGCCGGTCCTGGGCGGCGGCATAGCCGGCCCCGAACTCGGTGCCGGACCGGGTGGTCCCGAAGACGTGCGGGATGCCGTAGCTCTTGTCGCGCACGATCGTCACGTCGGAGCGGGGCTGGACGCTGCTGGCCACCTGGCTGGACGGCACGCCCAGGGAGGCGTCGTCGAAGAACTGGCCGATGGTGGAGTTGGTCAGCCCGGTGTAGCCGTCGACGAGGCTCGCGTACCTGGCGAGCTGGTCGTCGGTGTGCGCCGGCTTCGTGCCGAGGGTGCGGCTGAGCAGGATGTCGGCCAGGGTGGCGTTGCCGTTCTCGCCGGGCGGCAGGATGTCGTTGCACTGCCCCTGGCAGTAGTCGGTGACGGCGGTGGGGGTGGCGGTGGGCGCCGTTCTCGCGGCGGCCGTCCCGGTGGCGGCCAGCGACATGGCGGCGAAGAGGATTCCAGCGCGGACGAGTCCAGGACGAGACACCATAAATCGGACGGTACCCGCCGGTAACGAACTTCAGAAGGTCTATACCAGGTCTCGTTTCTCATCTTGACGGGGAGGGCTGTTGTAACAGAAGCTGTTACGTCAGGAGGTGGGGCCGTGGCGGCCAACAGCCGGGTGACGATCGCCGTGCACGCGCTGGCGTGGCTGGCGCTGGCGGAGCGGCGCGGGCAGCGGGTGCTGACGTCCGAGCAGGTCGCCGCCAGCGTGAACACCAACCCGGTGGTGATCCGGCGCAGCCTCGGCGACCTGCGGCGGGCCGGACTGGTGGCGGTGCGGCACGGCGCCGGGGCGGGCTGGAGCCTGGCCCGCGCGCCCGAGGACATCACGCTGCTCGACGTGTACGAGGCTGTCGAGCCGGCGCCGCTGTTCGGGATGCACCACACCGAGCCTAACCTGGAGTGCCCGGTCGGCAGGGGCATCCGGCCCGCGCTCGACCGGGTGTACGGCGAGGTCGAGCGGGTGGTGCGGTCCAGCCTGGCACGCACCTCGATCGCCGAGGTCCTGGACCAGACCCTGGAGGTCAGCGCGTGAGCCGGTGGAGCCAGCGGATCGTCGAGCTGCGGCAGTACACGCTCCGCCCCGGCCAGCGTGACGTGCTGATCGAGCTGTTCGACCGGGAGTTCGTGGAGAGCCAGGAGGCCGCCGGCATGGCGATCCTCGGGCAGTTCCGCGACCTGGACGACCCCGACCGGTTCGTCTGGCTGCGCGGGTTCCCTGACATGGAGAGCCGGGCCCGGGCGCTGGGCGACTTCTACGGCGGTCCGGTGTGGAAGGCGCACCGCGACGCGGCCAACGCCACCATGATCGACTCTGACGACGTGCTGCTGCTGCGGCCGGTACCGCAGGACGGCGGCTTCCCGATCCCGGACAGCCCCCGACCCCCGGTCGGCAGCGCCGGCCTGCCGGAATCGGTGCTGGTCGCCACCGTCTGCCGGTACGAGGAGAAGCTGGTCGACACGTTCGAGCGGGAGGTACGCCCGGCGCTCGGCACGTCGCTGCTGGCGTGCTTCCGGACCGAGCACTCCCCGAACACCTTCCCCGCGCTGCCGGTCCGCGAGGGCGAGGACGTCTTCGTCTGGTTCGCGCGCTTCCCGACCCTGGACTCGGTGGACCGGCTGTACACGGGGCCGGGCCAGCGGCTGCGGCTCGCCCCGACCGCGCGGTCGTCGCTGCGCTGACCTCACGGGAGCAGGAGTCGCGGCCGTAGCGGACCGCCCGGCTGGCCCGGTGTTCCGTGGTGGGGACAACCCCACCCTTAGGGTGGGGGCGTGACAGACGTGCGGGTACGGGTGGCGCGGGTGGAGGACATCCCGGGGCTGGTGGCGTCGAGCGCGGCGCTGTTCGCGGAGGACGCCGGCACCCGCGATCCGACGATGAACGTGGAATGGCCGCACCAGCACGGCCACCTGCGGTTCACCGAGACGATCGGTGACCCGGACCGGCTGATCCTGGTCGCCGACGCCGCCGGCGAGGTGGTCGGCCACCTCACCGGCGCGCTCAGCGAGGGCACCGCGTACCGCCCGGTGACCGTCGCCACGCTGGCCAGCCTGTACGTGCGGCCGACGCACCGGAGCGGCGGCGTCGGCGCCGACCTGGTGCGCGCGTTCCGCGACTGGGCCAGGGACCGCGGTGCCGACAGGGTCGCGGTCACCGCCTACGCCGCCAACGCCGCCGCGCTCCGCTTCTACCAGCGGGAAGGCTTCGTCCCGCACACCGTCACCCTGGAGACGGCGCCGTAACCACCGTTACCGTGCTGTAACCGCCGGCTCGGCATCATGGTCCGGTGCGCGTGCTGATCGTCGAGGACCACCGTGAGCTGGCCGAAACCGTGGCCACCGGGCTCCGGCGCGACGGGATGGCCGTGGACGTGGTCTTCGACGGGGAGCGGGCGCTGGAGGAGACCTCGGTGTACGACTACGACGTGGTCGTCCTCGATCGTGACCTGCCGCGGCTGCACGGTGACGACGTGTGCCGGGCGCTGGTGCGGAGCGGCGGGCGTACCCGGGTGCTGATGCTGACCGCCGCGTCCACCATCGAGGACCGGGTGGGCGGGCTCGGCCTCGGCGCCGACGACTACCTGCCGAAACCGTTCGCGTTCGCCGAGCTGGTCGCCAGGGTGCGGGCGCTCGGCCGGCGCGCCCAGCCGGCCGTGCCGCCGGTGCTCACGCACGGCGACATCTCGCTGGACTCCACCCAGCGGATCGCCCGCCGCGACGGCCGCCGGCTGGACCTGTCGCCCAAGGAGCTGGCCGTGCTGGAGCTGCTGCTCGCCGCCGGTGGCAGCGTCGTGTCCGCCGAGCAGCTCCTCGAACAGGCGTGGGACCAGGCCGCCGACCCCTTCACCAACACCGTGAAGGTCACGGTCAGCCGGCTGCGGCGCAAGCTCGGCGACCCGCCGGTGATCGAGACGGTGCCGCATGCCGGGTACCGGATCTGACCGCCCGCGCCGCCGCCGGCTGCCGCGGATCCGGTGGACCGTCCGGCTGCGGCTGACCGTGCTGTACGGCGGGCTGTTCCTGCTGTCCGGGGCGGCGCTGCTGGCCGTGACGTACGCGCTGGTCGTCCGGCGCGGCACCCCGCGGCTGTACGTCCACGGCGGCGGCCAGCCACCGGCCGACCTGCTGCACGACGCCGAGACGGCGCGGGCGTACGCGCAGGCCCGCCACCAGCACGCCGCCGAGCTGCGGCAGCTGTTCACCGACTCGGTGCTGGCGATCGCCCTGATGGCGGTCGTGTCGGTGGTGCTGGGCTGGCTGATGGCGGGGCGGGCGCTGCGGCCGGTACGGACGATGGCCGACAGGGCGCGGCGGATCTCCGAGCGGAACCTGCACGAGCGGCTCGCGGTGGCCGCCCCCGACGACGAGCTGAAGGACCTCGCCGACACCGTGGACGGGCTGCTCGGCCGGCTGGACGGCGCGTTCGAGGCGCAGCGGCGCTTCGTCGCGAACGCCTCCCACGAGCTGCGCACCCCGCTGACCGTGCAACGGGCGCTGATCGAGGTGGCACTGTCCGATCCGGACGCTGACGCGGCGTCGCTGCGGGCGGTCTGCGAGCGGGTGCTGGTCTCCGGCGAGGGTCAGGAGCGGCTGATCGAGGCGCTGCTGACGCTGGCGAGCAGCCAGCGCGGCCTGGACGTGCGGGCGCCGCTCGACCTGTGCCCGCTGGTGGCCGGGGTGCTCCGCGACCGCGACCCGGCCGCCGTCAACGGCGCCGACGTGCGGTCGGAGCTGAGCCCGGCCTGGACGGCCGGCGCGCCCCGGCTGGTGGAGCGGCTGGCGGGCAACCTGGTGGACAACGCCCTGCGGTACAACGTGCCGGACGGCTGGGTGCGGGTCTGGACCGGGACGGCCGGCGGCCGGCCGGCGCTGCGGGTGTCCAACAGCGGACCGGTCATCCCCGACGACCGGGTCGGCGCGCTGTTCCAGCCGTTCCAGCGGCTGGAGCCGGTGCCGGAGCCGGGCGGTGGACACGGGCTCGGGCTGTCGATCGTGTCGGCCATCGCCGCGGCCCACGACGCGGAGGTGGCGGCCCGGCCGCTGCCGGCCGGCGGGCTGGACGTCGAGGTCCGCTTCCCGGTACCGCCGCCCACCCCGCCGCCGCCAGGCTGACCGCGCCGGTGGCGGCCGCCAGCAGGTACAGGCAGCCCTGGACGTTGAGCACGGCGACCACGCCGAGACGGTCGCCGAGCAGGCCGCCGGCCAGCATCCCGGCCGCCTGCCCGGCGGCGAACGTCGTGTTGAACGCGCCGAACACCCGGCCGGCGGTACCAGCGGGCGCGGCCTGCTGGAGGGTGCTGACCAGCCCGGCCACCATGGCGGTGCCGGGCGCGCCGGCGCAGGCGAAGATGACGACGTACAGCGGCTCGGCGGTCGTCAGCCGCGGGGCGTTCCACAGCGCCAGGTCGAGCACGCCGAACAGGCCCGCGCCGGCCACCGCGAGCGCGGCCGGCCGCCAGCGCCAGGCTGCGGTGGCGAGCAGCAGCCCGGCCGCGATCGCGCGCACCGCCTGGATGCCGCGCAGCAGCCCGGTCTCGGCGGCGCCGCCGGCCAGCGCCCGCGCCACGAGCGGGACGAACAGCACGGCGAACAGCCCCTGCGCGACCGCTCCGATCGAGGTCATCGCCAGCGTGGCCCGGATCCGCCGCCGCGCCGCCGCGGGTACCGCCCCCGGCCCGCCGTCCGCCGCCGCCGGCCGTACCGGCCGGGCCTGGGTCCGCACACCCGCCAGTAGCAGCGCGGCCAGCGCGTCCAGCCGGGCGCTGCCGCGGCCGGGTGGCCGGACCGGGCACACTGGCCCCATGAGGCCCGAACGGCTGGTCGTGGTGGTGTTCGACAGGGCGCCGCTGGGGATCATGTCGTTCGCGTTCGGCGTGTTCGACCTGGCCGTGCAGTACGGCGAGATCTCCGACCTGGACGTGCGGGTGGTCGCCGGCGAGCCGGGCGCGGCCATGCGCGGCGGCGACCTGACCTTCGAACTGCCGTACGACCTGGACGCGGTGCGCGGCGCCGACCTGGTGATCGTGACCGACTGGCTGGAGCTGGCGGCCCCGCCGCCGGAGCCGCTGCTGGAGGCGCTGCGCGCGGCGCACGCCGGCGGCGCCCGCGTCGCCGGGCTGTGCTCCGGCGCGTTCGTGCTGGCCGCGGCCGGGCTGCTGGACGGCAGGCCGGCCACCACGCACTGGGCGATGGCCGGCGTGCTGGCCGAGCGGTACCCGAAGGTGCGGGTCCAGGCCGACGTCCTGTACGTCGACGACGGCGACATCCTCACCGCCGGTGGCGGCGCCGCCGGCATGGACCTCGCCCTGCACCTGGTCCGCACCTGCTACGGCGCCGACCTGGCGAACAAGCTGGCCCGCGCGATCGTCATCCCGCCGCACCGGCCCGGCGGGCAGGCCCAGTACATCGAGGCGCCGGTACCCGCCGTCACCGGCGGCGACCCGGTGGGCGAGACACTGAGCTGGGTACTGGAGCGGCTCGACCGGCCGCTGCCGGTCGACGTGCTGGCCCGGCGGGCGGGCATGAGCCGGCGCAACTTCGACCGCCGGTTCCGCGAGATCACCGGGCTGGCCCCGGCCACCTGGCTGACCCACCAGCGGGTGCTGCGCGCCCAGCGGCTGCTCGAGTCCACCGCGCTGCCGGTCGAGCAGGTGGCCCGCGCCTGCGGGTTCTCCTCCTCCGCCGCCCTGCGCCCGCACTTCCGCCGGGTCGTCGGGGTCGCCCCCGCCGTCTACCGGGCCTCCTTCAATCCGCTCGCCCAGTAGCCTGGCCTGGCCGGAAACCACGGTGTCGATTCGGGCCCGCACCGTTCGTGTAAGCGGTGAGAGGCCGGCAGGGTGCCGGTCGGAGAGGGTGTCATGGGCAGGGTCGTGGTGGTGGAGAGTGTGAGCCTGGACGGGGTCATGCAGGCGCCGGGGCGGGCCGACGAGGACACCCGCGGCGGGTTCCCGCACGGGGGCTGGGGGCGGCCGTACGCCGACGAGGTGATGGGCCGGGCGATGGGCGAGCGGATGGCGGGGGACGGGGTGCTGGTGTTCGGCCGGCGGACCTACCAGGCCCTGTACGACTTCTGGCCGAAGCAGACCGACGGCAACCCGTACACCGGAAAGCTCGACAGGACGCGGAAGTACGTCGCCTCGCGGACGCTGTCCGAGCCGCTGCCGTGGGTGAACTCGACGCTGCTGGCGGGGGACGCGGTGCCGGCGGTGGCGAAGCTGCGCGAGTCCGGCCAGGACGTCGGGGTGCTCGGCAGCGGCGACCTGGTCCGCCAGCTGGCCGACCACGACCTGGTCGACGAGTACCTGCTGCTGATCCACCCGCTCGTGCTGGGATCGGGGCGGCGGCTGTTCGCCGACGGCGGCCGGTTCGCCGCGCTGCGGCTGGTGGACAGCGTGGTCACCGGCACCGGCGTGGTGATCGGAACCTACCGGAGGGCGTGATGAGGCAGTACCTGCTCAGCGTGTACCAGCCGGACGGCGACCCGCCGCCGCCCGAGGTGATGGAGCCGATCGCGCGGCGGCTGGAGGCGTGGAACGCCGAGGTGAAGGCGGCCGGCGCGTGGGTCTTCACCGGCGGGCTGCACCCGCCGAGCACGGCGACGGTCGTCAAGCCGGGAGGCGGTGACGAGGTGTTGATCACGGACGGCCCGTACCTGGAGGGCAAGGAGCACCTGGGCGGCTTCACGATCATCCAGGCGCCCGACCTGGACGCCGCCCTGGCCTGGGCCCGCAGGCTGGTCGAGGCGATCGGCGTGCTGCCGGTGGAGGTACGGCCGCTGCACCACGACGACGGCCACGGCTGATGTCCGGACCGGCCGCCGGCGAGATCGAGCGCGTGTTCCGCGCCGAGTACGGCCGCGCGGTGTCCGTCCTGGTCCGCGTCTTCGGTGACATCGACGTCGCCGAGGAGGCGGTCCAGGACGCGTTCGCCGCCGCCGTCCAGCGCTGGCCGGACACCGGCCTGCCGCCCAGTCCCGCCGGCTGGATCATCACCACCGCCCGCAACCGGGCGATCGACCGGCTGCGCCGGGAGGCGCGCCGCGCGGACCGGCACGCCGAGGCCGCCCTGCTACACGCCCGCGACGAACCCGTGCAGGAGGGACCCGTGCGCGACGACCGGCTGCGGCTGATCTTCACCTGCTGCCACCCCGCCCTGGCACCGGCCGCCCGGGTCGCGCTGACGCTGCGGCTGCTGGGCGGCCTCACCACCGCCGAGATCGCCCGCGCCTTCCTGGTGCCGGAGCCGACCATGGCGCAGCGCCTGGTCAGGGCCAAGGGCAAGATCCGCGACGCGGGCATCCCGTACCGGGTCCCGGCCGACGCCGACCTGCCGGACCGGCTGCGCGCGGTGCTCGCGGTGGTGTACCTGATCTTCAACGAGGGGTACGCGGCCAGTTCCGGCGAGCAACTGGTCCGCGCGGAGCTGTGCGCGGAGGCGATCCGGCTGGGCCGGCTGCTGGCCGAGCTGATGCCGGACGAGCCGGAGGTCACCGGCCTGCTCGCGCTGATGCTGCTGACCGAGTCGCGCCGGGCCGCCCGTACCACCGCCGACGGCGCGCTGGTGCTGCTCGCCGACCAGGACCGGAGCCGCTGGGACCGGGACCTGATCGTCGAGGGCCAGGACCTGGTACGCCGCTGCCTGCGCCGCGACCGGCCGGGCCAGTACCAGATCCAGGCGGCGATCAACGCCGTCCACAGCGACGCCCCGGACGCCGCCGCCACCGACTGGGGCCAGATCCTCCAGCTGTACGACCAGCTGCTGGCGGTCGCGCCGAGCCCGGTGGTGGCGCTCAACCGGGCGGTCGCGGTGGCGGAGGTGGAGGGCCCGGAGCCGGCCCTCGCCCTGGTCGACGCCCTCGGGCTGGACAGCTACCACGTGTACCACGTCATCCGCGCCGACCTGCTGCGCCGGCTGGGCCGTGCCGCGGAGGCCGCGGCCGCCTACGACGCCGCCCTCGCCAGCACCGGAAACCGTGCCGAACAGGACTTCCTCCGCGCCCGCCGGGACGCGCTGGGCGCGTCCCGGCGGGGCGGCGTCACCGGCCGAGGGGGAGGTCCAGGCGGGTGACCTGGTCGGCGGTGACGGTGGCGGTGGCGGTGCGGGGCGCGTAGCCGGCCGCGGTCGCGGTCAGCGCCGGGGTGCCGGCGGCGGTGAACAGGCGGTACCAGCCGTCGCCGAGCGCCGGGTCGTCCGGTGTGGACACCGTGGTGGCGGTGGCGCCGCCGCCGGTGACCGTGGCCCCGACCAGGCCGGCCCCGCTGGCCGCGTCGGTGACCTGGCCGACCACCAGCCCGCCGGCGACCGGCGCGCAGGTGCGGTTGCCGACGAACACGTCGTCGATCGCCCACCACCGCGACCAGCTACCGGTGTAGTGGAAGCGGACCCGGACCTTCGCCTGGTGGGCCGCCTGCGGCAGCGCGACGATCCGCGTCGCCGGCCCAGGCTCGCCGGGGAAGCCGGCCGAGCGCCAGGCGGTCGCCCAGGTCCGGCCGCCGTCGAGGCTGACGTCCACGGTCGCGGTGGAGTTGACCGCCGGAGCCAGGTCGTCGGCGAACTGGACCACCGGGGTGGCCGCGCCCGACAGGTTCAGGGTCGGGCTGACCAGGCTGGTGTCCTGCACGTGCATCGCGCCGGTGTGGTCGGAGTCGACGATGGCGAAGTTGCCGCTGCCGCCGGTCCGGTTGGCCCGGCCGCCGGGGTTGGTGAACTGCCAGCCCGGCTGGTACTGGTACCCGGACAGGTGCGGGTCGGTGTCCACCACGCTCCAGCCGCGCGGCGCGGACCGGCCGGAGAACGACTCGGTGGTCCCGCTGTAGGCGGCCTGGTACCCGGCCGCCGTGCAGGCCGGCGTCACGGTCAGCGCGACGTCCGCGGTCACGTCGGCGCCGGCCACTGTGACCTGCGTGTCCGCCGGGGCGTACCCGGGATCGGCGGCCGTCACGTGCAGCGTGTAGGTCGCGTTCACCGGCAGGCTGAGCCGGTAGCGGCCGGTCACCGGGTCGGTCCAGGTGGTGGTGCCGTCCGAGGCGGCGACCTTGGCGTACAGCCCCCAGCCGTGCCCGGAGCCGTCGCTGACGGTGCCGCCCACCGTCACCCTGGGCACCTGCGCGAGCGCGATGTCCGCGGTGGTGGTGGTCCCGGCGGTGACCGTCACCGCGACCGTCCGCGGCTGGTACCCGTAGCCGGAGGCGGTGATCTGGTAGTCCCCGGTCGGCAGGTCGAGCGTGTACCGACCGGCCGCGTCCACCGCACTGGTCCGGCCGGAGACCGTGATCCGCGCGGTCGGCACCGGCTGCCCGGCGGTGTCGGTGACGGTGCCGGCCACCGTGCCGTGCGCCCGGTAGGCGAACGCGGCCACCCCGGCCGGCGTGCCCAGCCCGGTCGGCCCGTCGTACCCGGGCCCGCCGTGGCACAGGTAGGCCGGGTCGCACGTGCCGTTGCTGCCGCCGGTCACGTCGTTCAGCCCACCCGCGCCGGCGAGCAGGTTGTCGTACGGGTACGCGGCCGGGTTGGTGCCGGCGACCGGCGGCCCGGCCAGCGCGTACGCCGAGGCGATGATCGGCGCGGACGCGCTGGTCCCGCCGAACACGCTCCAGCCGCCGGACTGGTAGGTGTCGTACACCGCCACGCCGGTGGCCGGGTCGGCCACCGCCGACACGTCGGCGAGCGCCCGGTGGTCGCAGCCCGGGTCGGACTGCCATGCCGGCTTGGCGATGTACTGCGAGCAGCCGGAACCCGCGCCGGACCAGGCGGCCTCGGTCCAGCCGCGGGCGCTGGAGTCGGCGGTCAGCGACGTGCCGCCGACGGCGGTGACACCGGTGGACGCGGCCGGGAACGCCGGCCCGTACCCGGTGTCACCGGTGCTGGCCGTGATCACCACGCCGGGGTGCTGGTAGTAGTGGTCGTAGTCGGTCTCGGACGCGTCCTCGACGCCGCTGCCGTAGCTGTTGGACACGTACTTCGCGCCCAGCGCCACCGCCTCGTCCACCGCCGCCCCGAGCGCGTCGAAGCTGTTGTCGTCGCTCTCCACCAGCAGGATCGAGCAGGCCGGGCAGATCGCCGAGACCATGTCCAGGTCGAGGGAGATTTCGGTGGACCAGCCGTGGTCGGGCTCCGGGTAGCTGGTGCCGCCCCGCTGGTCGACCTTGCGGAAGCAGCCGTTGGCGGTGGTGCACGGCGGCAGCCCGTACTGGGCCCGGTAGGTGGCCAGGTCGGCCTCGGCGTTCGGGTCGTCGAAGGCGTCCACGATCGCCACCGTCTGGCCGGCGCCCGCGGCGCCGGTGGGCACCGCGTACGCCGACTGGAGCTGGCCGGGGCCGTACCCGGCCGGGGTGGCGGCCGCCGCGAGCAGGCCCTTGCGGGCGGTCACGTCGGTGCGCCGGAGCGCGAAGCAGGACGCGGTGCGCGGGGTGACCGCCGGGGCGCAGGTCTGCTCCACCGGCTGGGTGGGCGCGGGCGGGGCGGCCGTGGCAGGACCACCGGCGCCGGTGAGCACGGGCAGCGCGAGCCCGGCCGCCAGCGCCGCGGCGACCGCGGTACGGGGAAGCCTCATGGTCAGCTCCTTCCGCAGCTGAGGTGGGCGATCTGCGGGGTGCCGTTGCCGGCGCCGAAGTCGTAGGTCCAGCCGGTGGCCCAGACGTCGTCGTGGCCGGTGCCGCCCATGCCGAAGTAGTAGGTGCCCAGGCCGTACGCCTTCAGGCCGGGCGCCGGGTCGACCGTCCAGGTGTGGCCGTCCCAGTGCAGGAACGAGCTGGCCACGCCCGTGCCCTGGACCTCGGTGGTGGCCCACACGTCGTTCGGACCGGCGGCGTAGAGCCCGCTGACCCGGGTGTTGCCCAGGTCGGGCAGGTCGGCGACGGTCCAGGTGTGGCCGTCCCAGTGCTCGATCAGTGCGGTGGCGGTGGTGGGACTGTCCGGGCTGCCCTGGGCGCCGGAGATCCAGACGTCGTCGGGGCCGCTGGCGCTGAGCGCCCTGATGCCGGCCCTGTTGGCGCCGGGCGGCGTGGGCAGGACCGTCCACTCCGTACCGTTCCAGTGCTCGACCAGCGTGGCGAACGTGCCGTTGCCGTCGCCCCGCCAGCCGGCCGCCCAGACGTCGGTGGGCGAGAGCGCCTTGACCACGTTGAGCGTGGTGTCCGGCTGGCCGGCGAGCGGGTTGGCGACCGTGCTCCAGCGGGTGCCGTCCCAGTGCTCGACCAGCGCGCCGAGCGCCTGCGTGCCGCCGGTGACGCCGACGCCGGCCTTGTACGTGCCGCCGACCGCCCATGCGTCGGTGGGCGAGAGCGCGGCGACGTCGTGCGGGATCAGCTGCCTGGTGGCCGGGTCGGGCGGCACGTCCATCGGGGTGAGCGTCCACCGGCCGCCGGCCCAGCGCTCGGCGCTGACGAAGGCGGTGGCGTTGTCCCTGGCGAGCACCCAGCCGTCGGAACCGGAGTCGAACGAGCCCGCGCCCGGCTCCGTCCAGGTCAGCGGGCTGACCGGGAACGGCGGCATGGTGCTCAGCGCGCTGCCGTCCCAGCGCAGGATCCACGCGGTGTTCACGCCGCCGCCGACAGCCCAGATCGGGAAGCGCACGTCGGTACTGGACACCACGTCCACGCCCAGCGGCGTGTACTGCATCCGGCTGGCCCCGGGCGGGGTCGGGGTGGCGACGAGCTTCCAGGTGGGGGTGCAGGCCTTCGCCGGCTGCGCGGTCGCCGCGGTGGTGGCCAGCGCGGCGCTGGTGAGGAGTGCGGTGGCCGCGAGTCCCGCGGCCGTCCTGGTGATACGCATGAGGTCTCCTAGGTACTAGCCGGATCCAATGTTTCGGCTGCCAAGGCGGAGCGGGCCGCCGCGTGCGTTCCTGGCACGCAAGGGCCGCGACAACGCCGGCAGCGGGAACATTGGCCGGCTAGAAGCCGGTGATGCCGCGAGGGGTGCCCCAGCCTGTCGGGCCGTCGTAGCCGCGGACCGCGGTGCACAGGTAGCTGCCGCCGCAGGCGCCGTTGCTCCCGGACGTGACGTCGGTCAGCCCGCCGTGGTGGGAGTACAGGTAGGAGCCGGGGTCGATCGTGGCGGCGTTGCCCGCCAGCGCGTACACCCCGGCGATCAGCGGCGCGGACGCGCTGGTGCCGCCGACCGCGACCCAGCCGCCGTAGCCGTAGGTGTCGTACACCGCGACCGGGGTGGCCGGGTCGGCGACGGCGGACACGTCGGCGTCCGTGCGCTTGTCGCACAGCCGGTCGGACTGCCAGCGCGGCTTGGCCACGTACGCCGAGCAGCCCGATCCCGCGCCGGACCAGGCGTTCTCCAGCCAGCCCCTGGTGGTACCGGGGTCGGAGTACAGGCTGGTGCCGCCGATGGCGACCACGGAAGGCAGCGCGGCCGGCACCGCCACCCCGAACCCGGAGTCGCCGGTGGACGCGACGATCACCGTGCCGGGATGGCGGTAGTGGGCGGCCATCTCGGCCAGCTCGGACGGGTACTCGGTGGCCCCGTAGCTGTTCGAGACGACGTTCGCGCCGAGCCGGACCGCCGTGTCCACGGCCGCTGCCAGGCTGGTGGTCGCGTTGTCGTCGGCCTCGACCAGCAGCAGCTGGCAGTTCGGGCAGGCCGCCGACGCCATGTCCAGGTCGAGGGAGATCTCCAGCGCCCAGCCGGGGTCGGGCGGCGGCAGCGGCCCGGCGTTGCCGGCCTGGTTGACCTTGCGGAAGCACGGGAAGTCCGCGTCGCACGGCGGCAGGTTGTTGGCGGCCCGGTACGCGGCCAGGTCCGCCTCGGCGCTCGGGTCGTCGTAGGCGTCGACGATCGCGATCGTCTGCCGCGCGCCGAGCAGCGCGGACGGCAGCTGGTAGGCGGATTGCAGGTCGGCGGCGGTGTACGGGTGCAGGCCCGCGTCGGCGGCCCCGGCCCGGTCCAGCGGCCGGCCGGCCGCGTCGTGGTCCACGACGGCCAGGCAGGCCGCGTGCCCGGGAGCGGGCGCGGCGCAGGCGCGGGCCGGGGCGAATCCGGCCGGCCCGGTGTCCGGCCGGGCCGGCGCCGCCGATGACCCGGTGACCTGTGTGGTGACTGTCAGCGCGATCCCGGCGGCGAGCACCAGGCCACGACGGAAGGTGGCGGTCATCTCCTCCCCCTCAGCTCGTCAGCCCGTAGGCACGGATGATCGTCTGGACGACGCTGTTGCCCGCGCCGTCCCGGGCGGTCACCCGCAGCGACACCGCGCCGCTGGTGGCGGCCAGGTCGGGGTGGGTGATGGTGGCGGTGAACCGGCCGTCCGCGCCGGCCTGCGCCGGTCCCGGGTCGGTCCACGTCTTCCCGTCGTCGAAGGACGCGGCCACCGTCGCGGTCACGCCGGTGGGCGCCGGCGCGCCCCGCTGCGCGGCGACGGTGAACGCGATCGGGAAGTCGGCGCCGGCCGGGGCCGTCGAGTCGAGGCTCAGGGCGAGGTCGTACCCGACGAACAGCAGCGGCAGGTACGAGCACGACCGGGTGCCGTCCGGCGCGCACCGGACATCGGTCGGCAGGCTCGCCGCCGGGTCGGTCGGGCCGGACCGGAACGTCCACGTCGTGTCGGTGACCGACGCCGTCTGGTGCTGCGCGGACCAGGACCAGTCGAGCTGGTACGTGGCCGGCCCGGGGAGCAGGGGCAGCGCGAGCGCCTGCGGGGCCAGCGTCCCCCAGTACGTGCCGTCCGAGCTGAGCGCGAGCGTGCCGTCACGGGAGAACCGGATGCGGGAGTTCTTGGCCCAGGTCGGGTCGGTGTAGTGGGTCAGGTCGGAGTCGCCGAACGGCTGGAGGTGCAGCATGCCGTTGTCGTCCTGCCGGCAGGCCGCGCACACGGCCGCCCGCGGCGCGGTGATGCCGCCGAAGAGGACGGGCTGGTTGGCGTAGGTGACGGTGGTCGACGGCACCAGGGGCGCCTTGTTGAACGTCTCGGTGAGCTGCTGCCCGTGGCTGATCGTGCGCCGCTCGCTCCACCGGCGGGTGCAGTCGCTGGAGTTGTTGAAGGCCACCTGCCAGACGTCCACGGCCGGCTCGGCGCTGTACCAGTAGTCGGTGACGTCGCCGGTCGGCACCGCGTCGTAGTTGGCGTACCCGAGCTCCTGGTAGCCGCCCCACGGCTGGTACACGAACCGGAACAGCTCGCGCGGGAACCCGGAGCACGACTCGGCGCCGAAGCTGGCGTACAGGTGGTGGTGCACGGTCGTCAGGTCGGCGGCCGGCACGGCGTGCGTCTGGGTGGCCGGGATGCTGCCCGCGTGGGCGAAGCTCAACGCGTACCGCGAGCTGGTGGACGGCGTGCCCGGCGGCGAGTTGGTGTACAGCACCGAGGTGGCGTCCCAGCCGAGCGTCCCCTTGGTGACCGTGGACGTCGGCGTGACCAGCAGCCTGTCGGTCGGCGAGGGGGTGAGCCCGGGCAGCGACGCCGACAGCAGTCCCATCAGGACGCCGATGATCCCGGCGGTGCCCACCTGCCCGCCGGTGGCGCTGGCGCGGGTGAGGTCCAGCCGGTCGACCTGGAGCGTCGGGGCGACGGCGGGGTCGATGGTGGTCCTGTACTGGACCGCGGTGCGGGCGTCCAGCGTCACTGTCAGGTCCGAGCCGACCTTGACCTGGGGCTTGACCACCAGCGCGACGTCGTGGCGCGCGTCGGTGGCGTGCGGGGTGACGACGCTGAACGCGAGGTTGTAGTTGCCGTCCGGCACGCTGAAGCTGACCGGTCCGGCGTCGCCACCGGGGAAGGTGCCGAACAGGGTGGCGCCGAGGCTCGCGTCGTCCACGTTCTGCAGCCAGCCGAGCGCGGTGCCCGGGTCGCCATTCAGGTTGACGAACTTCAGCGTCAGCGTGTGGTAGTGCAGGCCGGTACTGGCCGGCTTGACGGCGCTCGCGGACCGGGGCGGCGCGGCCGGCAGCGCGGGTGCGCCGGCCGGCGGCGCCAGCGAGACCTTGCTGACGCCGGGCAGCGTGGCCGCCCGCCAGTTGCCGGCCAGCAGCTGACCGAACTGGCTGGCCTGCGCCTTCGCCAGCGAACTCGCGGCGATCACGGTGGGCAGCGCGGCGCCGCCGGCGGTACCGGTGACCGCCAGCGGCAGGGTGGCGCTGTGCGCGTCGTCCAGCCCGGCGCGGACCAGGTAGCTGACGTCGAACAGGCGCGGGTCGAGCGTGCCGGACAGGTACGGCACGGCCGTGGCGGGTACCGCGTACTCGTCGCCCTGCCAGCTGAACCGCACCAGGGTGTCGGCGGTGGCCGGGTCCGGGTCGGCGAGCACCACGGCCTGCCGGCCGTCGGAGGTGGTGTCGAGGCGGACCCGGTCGCCGGTCGCGAGCGTCACGGTGGCCGTCGGCGGCAGCGCCTGCCGGGCGACGGGGGCGACGCCGGTCGGGGACCGGCCGGGCGGATCGTCCAGGCCGAGCGGGGTCGATGGCGCCACCGGGCCGGCCTGCGGGGTGTCGGCCACTGCGCCGGTTCCGGCGAGCAGGGCCAACCCGGCGACCAGCACGGCAACGGTGGTTGTCGGTGTCTTCACCAGAGGGCTCCTCGGGGCAAGGAGGGCGGCTCCAGCCGGCCCAGCTTCCCGCTCGCTGCGTTGTCGGGCCGCTTGCGTGCCAAGAACGCACGCGGCGCGTCCCTCCGCCTTGCGAGCGGAAACCTGGATCCGGCTGGAAAGGAGGGCGGGCCCAGCTTCCCGCTGCCGGCGTTGTCGCGGCCCTTGCGTGCCAAGAACGCACGCGGCGGCCCGCTCCGCCTTGGCAGCGGAAACCTGCGCTTCCCGCTCGCTGCGCTGTCGGGCCGCTTGCGTGCCAAGAACGCACGCGGCGCGTCCCTCCGCCTTGCGAGCGGAAACCTGGATCCGGCTGGAGAGGTTCGCTAGAGAGGTTCGTAGTCGTTGTCGTCCTCGCCGCGGTCCGGGTCGTCGGGCTCCTCGGGCGGCGGGGTACGCGGGTCGGTCATCGGGGTCACTCCGGACGGTCATGGCAGTGGCACGGAGTGTCGGCCGACGAGAGAACGGGCCGCGACTGGTCAGATGAGGTATTTCTGCCCGGCGGCCGGTGCCCGGGGGTTTACTCGTCCGGCCGTCGAGCCGGCGCCAGGCCGAGCTCGACGGCGGCGACGGCGAGGGCGGTGCGGGAGGAGACCTTGAGCTTGCGCATGGCGGACCGGACGTGGCTGGCGACCGTCTGCCGGGACAGCACCAGCGCGGCGGCGATCTCCCGGTTGGTACGGCCGTCCAGCAGCAGCCGTACCACCTCCAGCTCGCGCGGGGACAGCTCGTCGCCGTAGCTGGGCCGGCCGCCGCGCCGGGGCCGCGGCGCGTCCACGCCGCGTTCGCGCAGGTCCCGCCGTACCCGGTCGATGTCGCCGGCCGCGCCGAGCGCGGTCAACCCGTCGAGGACCTCGCCGAGCAGCGCCAGTCCGGCCTCCTCCCGGCCCGCCGCCAGCAGGCAGTGGGCCCGCCGCTCCCCGGTGAGCAGCGCGCCGTACGGCCGGGGCAGCGCGGCCAGCGCGCGGGCGGCCTCGCCGTACAGCTCCGCGGCCACCGCGTGCCCGCCGCCGGCCTCGGCCACCAGCGCGCGGCACAGCACCAGCGCGGCGGCCGGGCCGGGCGCGTCCCGGCCGCGCAACCCGGCGGCGAAGGCGTCCGCCAGCGCGGCCGCCTCGTCCACCCGGCCGGCCGCGACCAGCGCCGCCGTCCTGGCCGGGCCGATCTCGGTCGCCCACACCCAGGTGTCCTTGCCGGCGATGACGCCGATCGTCTCCCCGGTCACGGCCACGGCGTCGTCGACGCGGCCGGCCCGCAGCCAGAGCCGGGCCAGCGCGGCCGCCGGTTCCAGCGCGTACTCCCTGGCCCCGTGCTGCCAGGTCTCCTCCCGGACCGACCGGAGCCGCTCCTCGGCGGCCTCGTGCTGGCCGGCCGCCGACGCCAGCAGCCCCGCCACCAGGGTGGCCTCGCTGCGGGTGATCGGCTGGAAGTCCTCGTCCGCGGCGAGCGCGGCGGCCCGTTCGGCCAGCCCGTCCCAGCGGCCGGTGTAGTAGTCCAGGTGGGTCCGGGTCACCGCGATCATGTCGCGCAGCCGCAGGTGCTCGTACCGTTCGGCCAGCTCGGCGGCCCTGGCCAGGCGCTGCCGCGCCTCCGCGTACCGGCCCCACGCCATCGCGCTGTGTCCCAGGTTGAGCTGGCCGCGGGTGATCTGGCCGGGGTCGTGGCCGCCGGCGGGGTCGGCCGGGATCTGCGCCGCCTCCGCCCAGCCCGCCCCCTCCCCGATGGTGAGCAGCGCGGTCACCCTGTCGATGAGGAACGGCAGCCGGTCCGCCTCCGCCAGCGTGGCCGTGACCTCGGCGGCCCGCTCCAGCCACCGCAGGTGCATCGACACCGTCCACGACGTGCCGCCCGGCCGGCCGAGCAGGATCATCGCCCTGGCCGTCGCGGCGGGGTCGTGGCCCAGGCCGGGGATGGCCCGTTCCAGCTCGGGCAGGCCGGCGTCGTACTCCTCCATGTACAGCAGCGTCGAGCCGAGCTGGTACCGGATCTCCGCCTCCACGCTGGCCGGCAGGCCGCCGGCCAGGTACCCGCGCAGGGCGCCGACCAGTTCCCGGTACCGGGCCGGTCCGGTGAACGACGAGAACGGGATCTTCCTGGCCAGCCGGGCGGCCACGGCGGCCGGCGCGGTACCGCTGGTGACCACCTCGTGCACGGCGGCCACGGCGGTCGCCTCGTCGCCGGAGGCCAGCGCCAGGTCGGCGGCCTGCTCGGCGTACCGGCACCACTCGGCCGTCTCACCGGCCTCGCGGAAGTGCCTCGCCAGCCGGGCCACCGGCCGCGGCGAGCGACCCTCCATCGCGCGGCCGGCGCGCAGGTGCAGCTGCCGCCGCAACGGCGCCGGGATCGCGTCGTGGGTGGCCCAGCAGGCCAGCACGTGCCGGAACGCCAGCACCTGGCCGTCCGCGCGGAGCAGCCCCGAGTCCAGCGCCTCGGCGAGGCCGGCCGCCGCCCTGGCGGACGGCAGGTCGGCGACGGCGAGCAGGGTGGCCTCGTCGGTGGGGTCGGTCAGCACGGCGGCGGCCCGCAGCACGGCCTGCGCGTCCGGGCCGAGCCGCAGCGTGCGCTCGCGCACCGCGTCCCGGACTGTCGGCGGCACGTCGATCTCGTCCAGGTGCCGGCGTACCCAGGCGCCGTCGCGGCGGGCCAGCTCGGCCCGGTCGTGCATCAGCCGGACCGACTCCTCCAGCGCCAGCGGCACGCCGTCGGTACGCCCGTGCAGGAACGCCGCGAACCGCTCCGACACGTGCTCACCGTCCAGCATGGACGACACCAGGCCGGCCGTGCCGGCCACGTCCAGCGGCGCCAGCGACAGCCGGAGCGGGGTGGTGCCGGCGGGCAGCCGGGAGGACAGCCGCAGCAGCAGCGAGCCGGCCGGCACGTCCTCGGGCCGGTAGCTCACCAGCACGCTCGGCCGCTCGCCCAGCCGGGACGCGAGGAACAGCAGGAACTCCAGGGTGGCCTCGTCGGCCCAGTGCACGTCCTCCACCACCAGGACCGCCACCCGCAGCCGGTCGAGCAGCTCCAGCAGCGCGCGGAACAGGCGGTGCCGGGCCGCCCTGGCGTCGTCCACCGGTTCCGGCAGCGGTGGCAGGTCGGTGGCCCACTCAGGGAACAGCGGCCGCAGCGCGCCGGCCAGCCCGCTCAGCTCCAGCCCCGCGACGCCCCCGTCGCCGGCGCGGTCCACGGCGTGCCGCATGGCGTCCACCACCGGCCCGAGCGTGTACGGGTCGCGCAGCGGCGGGCACGCCGCCGCCAGGGTGCGGGTCCGGTACGGGCGTCCGGCCGGCGCCGCGAGGAACTCCTGCAGCAGCCGGCTCTTGCCGATCCCCGCCTCGCCCTCCACCAGCACCACGGCCGGCGGCTGCCCCAGCGCGTGCGCGAGTGCCGCCACCTCCCGCTCCCGCCCCACGAACTCCGGCGGCCGGATCAGCGGAAGCCGCGCGGCACCACGACCCACGGTAGTAACCCGCTCGGCCACCGTTGGCCCCCTTTGCCCGCATCTGCCCTGCGGCATTCTGACCCCGTCACCCCCATCGGCACCAGTAGCCCCAGGTCAGAGCGCCTCACGGAACGGCGGGGCCGGCCGGTGTGGTGGATCCCGGCTGTGCCCACCGAGCAGCGCGAGAGACGAGGTCGGGCAGGTCAGGGGGCGTGTCGTAGCTGGCGACGGCATCGATGTCGATCCAGCGGCAGTCGTCGATCTCGGACCTGTCGGCGGTGATGTCGGTATCGAGGGCGGCGAGGACGTAGACGAAGTCGATGTGGTGGTGCTTGCCGATCTCGGCATCGTTGACCGGCATCTCGAGGATGGCGAAGGGCGTGGGATGTACGGCGACCGACGGGTATCCAGGGAGCGGCTCGCGGACGAGACGTGTACGGATTCCGGTCTCCTCGGTCACCTCGCGCTGTGCGGCCTCGGCAGGCGACTCGTTCGGCTCGATGTGCCCGCCGGGGTAGAGCCATCGGCCGATCTTCCTGTGACGGACCAGCAGCACTCGTCCGTCGCCGTCGAAGACGATCGCGGACGCGGTGTAGTGGCGGATCGGTGTGGTCATGTGAGCGGTCCTCGATCGATGTGTGGGTTGGCGGGGTGCCGGCTTTGCGGTTTGGTGGGGGTGGCTGCCGGTATCCCGGGACGGGGTTCGTGGGTTGGCGGTAGCTTCAGGGCATGCGCCTCGGTGTGCTGGACGTCGGATCGAACACGACGCACCTGCTCGTGGTCGACGCCCATCAGGGTGCTCGGCCGCTGCCGGCGTACTCGCACAAGGTGACGCTGCGGCTGTCCGAGCTGCTGGAGCACGGCGACCACGTCTCCAAGCGGGGCGAGGCCGCGCTGCGGGAGGCCGTCGAGGTGGCGCTCGAGGTCTCCGAGGACAAGGGCGTCGAGCAGCTGGTGGCGTTCGCCACCTCGGCGGTCCGGGACGCCGACAACGGCGACGAGGTGCTGCGCCGCATCCACGAGCACACCGGGGTACGCCTCCAGGCGCTGTCCGGGCCGGACGAGGCCAGGCTGACGTTCCTGGCGGTGCGCCGCTGGTTCGGCTGGTCCTGCGGCCGGCTGCTGGTCTTCGACATCGGCGGCGGCTCGCTGGAGATCGCGGTGGGGCAGGACGAGTACCCGGACGCGGCGAGCTCGCTGCCGCTCGGCGCCGGCCGCCTCACCCGGGACTGGTTCACCGCCGACCCGCCGGGCGAGGAGGAGGTGAAGGCGCTGCGCCGACACGTGCGGACCGAGATCGCCCGCGAGGTCGGGCCGATCGCCCGGTTCGGGCACCCGGACAAGGCGTGCGCCACCTCGAAGACGTTCCGGTCGCTGGCGCGCGTCGCGGGCGCGGCGCCGTCCAGCGAGGGCCCGCTGGTGCAGCGGGTGCTGACGCACAAGGACACCATCGAGTGGGTGGGCCGGCTGGCGACGATGAGCAGCACCGAGTGCGCCCACCTGCCGGGTGTCTCGGCCGCCCGGGCGTCGCAGCTGCTGGCCGGCGCGATCGTGGCCGACGCGGCGATGGACCTGTTCGAGGTGGACCGTGTCGAGGTCTGCCCGTGGGCGCTGCGCGAGGGCGTCATCCTGCGCCAGCTCGACTACATGAACGGCTACTCCGCCGCCGACGGTCACCGCTCCTGAAGACGAGCCGGCCGGGACGGTGACCCGTCCCGGCCGGCTCGTGCGGCGACCCAGCGATTTACCAGTTGTTGTAGGGGCTGCCGCTGGCGGGGCGCCTCCGGTTGCGCCGCCGTCCGGCGAAGAGCATGCCGAGACCGGACACGATCATCAGCGCGGCGACCACCGCCATGAGCGCGCTCGGCAGGCCGGTGACGGGCAGCGAACTGTTCTGCTTCAGCTTGCGCACCGCGGTGGTTTCGTTCCTCCAACCGCCCTGGACGTACGCGGCCGGGGCGATGCTGGGAGTGGCCACCGGCGGCGACATGGTCTGGTTCATGACCGGCGCCTTGCTGGCCGGGGGCGACGCCGACGCGGTCGGTGCCGTGGTCGGCGGCTTCATGGTCGGCGCCGTCGTGGGAGCCGTCGTCGGCGCTGTGGTGGGAGCCGTCGTCGGGCCGGTCGTCGGTGCCGTCGTCGGCGGCTTCATGGTCGGCGCTGTCGTCGGGCCGGTCGTCGGACCCGTGGTGGGAGCCGTCGTCGGCGCTGTGGTGGGCGTCGCCGTCGGGCCGGTCGTCGGCGCGGTCGTCGGCGAGGTGCTCGGCGACGCGCTCGGGCTGGCCGACGCGGACGCGCTCGGGCTGGCCGACGGGGTCGGGCTGGCCGACGGGCCGCCGCCCAGCGGCTTGAACGTCGCGTCGGTGACCACGCCGTCGCCGTTGGTGGTGAGCTGGACCGGGTTGTCGATCTTCAGCAGGTCACCGCACTTCAGCTCGTCGAACGACCCGCTCAGCCGCTGCGCCAGGAACGTGAACAGGTTGTTCGCCGCCCCGGCGTCGGGCGAGCCGGCGGCCTTGAACGCCGTCTCGTCCAGCTGCATCCGGGCGATGCCGAGCTTCAGCATGTTGGTGCAGTAGTCGGCGGGCTTCTCGGCGTTGACATCGATGTTGCCCATGTCGACGCCGGCCCGGTACAGGTTGGCCTTCTGCGTGCTGGCGTTGCCGTCGACCTGCGTCATCGGGTCGTTGATCGGGATCAGCGCGATCGGCGCCTGCTGGTCCGCGGCGGCCTGGAGCTCGTTCAGCGCCAGCGAGGTGGTCGGCTTGTTGCCGTCGGCGATGTCCGGCGCGGTGAACGGCGTGCAGCCGGTCGCCGGGTCGAGCGCCGCGTCCAGCAGCCGGTTGTCGCTGCCGTTGGTGAGGATCTTGGCGCCGTTCAGCTGGCCCATGTTGGCCGCCGTGTTCTGCGCCGTCGTGCCGTCCGGCATCAGCAGGTAGCTGCTGGTCACGTTGTCGCTCTGGTCCTGGTCGACCATGCCGAAGTCACGCGTGGTCATGCAGCTCTGGCCGTCGTTGGCCTTGCCGAGCGCCGGGACCGCGAGCTTACCGGCTGTGATCGCGGTGTTGGCCGCGGTGAAGAACGCCGGGGCGTTACAGTACGCGAACTGCCCGAAGATCGAGCCGTCCGTGCCGTTGACGCAGTTGCCCGCTGTAATGCCATTGCCGCGTAGCGTGAGATTGTCTCCATTGAAGCCGAACCACAGCCCCACTACGGCCCCGGCCGGAAGGGTCGGCGCGGTGGGTGTGACGGCCGCCTTGGTCCCGTCGTCGATGACGACCGGGTTGTAGACGGAAAGCGCGCCAGTTGCCGGGTCGATGATCGTGCCCTGCACGAATGCCGACTGGTCGGGGTTGGCTTCATTGCAGGCGCCCTTGCCGGGGTCCGTCGCCACCAGCCGGTACGGCGTGGCCAGTCCCTCCGCGCTCAATGGCTGGTCGGGGACGATGAGCGTGCAATCGGGGTTGGGGTCGGCCGCGTTGCCGCCGGTGGCGGCTGACACGGCGCTGGTGATCGCCAGAATCGCGCCTCCGGCGATCAGACCCACAGTGACGAAGGTCGATAGTCGTCGCCGAGAGGCGAGTCGGTGAGTCACCGGGTTTTTCGCACCACCATTCGGGGAAGTCACGGTAGCGCTCCTTTCCGTCGAGGGGTCGGCCGCGAACGGGGAATGAGCGTTACGGGATCGTAATCCGGGTGGGAACCCTTATCTACCCCTCACGAAGTTCCATAATATCTACCTCTGTGTGACTCGAATTGTGCACCCCGTAGTCACCGTGAAAGCCCAGATGGAATGGTGTTTCGAGAGGACGGCGCTACCTGGACCTGTCCTGCCCGTTGCGCTCCGTGACCACACGCTCCGTAAGAAGGGGCGCCACCGGGACCGGTGGCGCCCTTCCGATGGTTACTTTCCGTCAGAACACATTCACCCCGTACGCGGAGAGCGCGGGGCCGACCGGCTGGAAGAAGGTCGTCCCGCCGGAGGTGCAGTCGCCGCTGCCGCCGGAGGTGAGACCCAGCGCCTTGGCGCCGTCGAACAGGGCGCCGCCGCTGTCACCGGGCTCGGCGCACACGTTGGTCCGGATCATGCCGGTCACGGTGCCCTCCTGGTAGTTGACCGTCGCGTTGGTCGCGGTCACGCTGCCGCTGTGCACGTGGCTGGTGCTGCCGCTGCGGCGCACCGACTCGCCCACGAACGCGGTCGCGGAGGAGGTGATGTCCTGCGAGCCGCTGTACAGGTCCACCGTGCCGGACTTGGTGGCGGTGCTGCTGGAGCTGTACTGCACGATCGAGTAGTCGTGGCCGGGGAAGGTGCTGTGGATGGTGTTGCCCAGGATCGCGGTGTGCGAGGAGTTGGAGTACCACGTCGACACGACGTTGCCGCAGTGGCCGGCGGTCAGGAAGAAGTTCGTCCCGCTGCTGTTGCGGACGTTGAAGCCGAGCGAGCAGCGGTACTGGCCGCCCCAGATGGCGTCGCCGCCGGCGATCCGGGTGCTGAACGTGCCGCTGACGTGCTCGAGCGTGGCCGCGTCGCCGGCCTTGGCGACGGCCGCGCGCACCTGGTCGAGCCTGGCGCCGGTCACGGTGTCATCCACCGAGACGACAACCTTGTCGGTGACCGGGTCCTGGGCCCACGCGGTGCCCGGGATCCGGGCGCTGCTGTCCAGGCTGGCGGCGACACCGTTCAGCTGGGCGGTGCTGTGCCTGACCAGCCGGGCCTGGGCGCCCTTGGCGCGGACCGCGCTCGCCGCGGAGGAGTCGGTGATGTTGACGACCATGCGCCCGGTGGCGCGGTCGAGGTAGGCGCCGGCGGTGCGCGACGACCCGAGCTGGGTCGCCAGCGCGGCGGCGGTGTGGGCGTCGGCGGCGGGGGTGGTCGAGGCTGCCTGTGCGGTCGGGATCGCGGCCATCGCACCGGCGGCGACGAGTCCGGCGGCCGCGACGGTGAGTGCGGCGCGGCGGTATGTGGACCTTGTGAGTCTCACCATGACCTCCCGGGGTCGGCGAAAGAGTCTCCGAATCGCTGGACGGCCCGGGCAGGCCGTGTTTCCACCGCTGCTGTGCGCGGAAGCATGGCCCGCCCGAGGCCGCGAGCTATGCTTCCATTAATGCGCACAAATCACAAGAGAAGTGGCAAAACGGTCATAAAGAGTTGAGCAGGAAGTGAGCCTGAAGTCGCAGTACGTGCTCTCCCACCGGCTGCGCCAGCGCCGAGTGCGCCACCCCGGGCAGCGGTAGCACCGTGTGCGGCCGGCCCGCCGCGACCAGCGCCTCCGACAGCCGCAGCGTGTGCGCCAGCGCCACGTTGTCGTCGGCCATGCCGTGGATCAGCATCAGCGGCCGGGACAGGTCCGCGGCGTAGGTGAGCAGCGAGGCGTTCGCGTACGCCTCCGGGTGCTCGGCCGGCAGGCCCAGGAACCGCTCCTTCCAGTGCGTGTCGTAGAGCGCGTGGTCCACCGGGGCCGCGCCGGCCACCGCCGCGTGGAACACGTCCGGCCGGCGCAGCACCGCGAACGCCGCCAGGAAGCCACCGAACGACCAGCCGCGGATCCCCACCCGGTCGAGGTCCAGGTCGTCCAGGTACCGCTCGGCCGCCGCGTGCAGCGCGTCGACCTGGTCGGCCAGCACCGGGTCGGCGATGTCGAGGTGGATCGACCGCTCCCACTCCGGGCTCCGGCCCGGAGTGCCCCGCCCGTCCGTGACCAGCACCGCGAAGCCCTGGTCGGCGAACCACTGCGGCACCGCGTACTCGTCGCGGGCGGCGATCGCCCGCTGCCTGGCCGGGCCGCCGTACGGGTCCAGCAGCACCGGCAGCCGCCGCGACCCCGGCACGTGCCCGGTCGGGAAGAGCACCGCGGAGCGCAACTCGCGCTCGCCCAGCGCGAGCAGCGTGACCCGCGGGGTGACCACCGGCTTCTCCGTCAGGCTGGCGATCTCCGCCACCCGGCGGCCGTCCCGGTGCACGGTGACCGCCACCCCGCTCCGGTCGAGGTACTCGGACATCAGCACGGTCGTCCCGCCCGCCCGCCAGCCGTGGTGCCAGCCCGGCTCCGGCCCGGTCAGCCGCTCCAGCCTGCCGCCGCCGTACGCCCACACGTGGTTCTCAGCCGGCTCCTCCGACCCGGCGAACAGCACGGTCTCCCCGTCGACCGCCAGCACCTCGCGGAGCTGCAACCCGTCCGGGGTGGCCGGCTCGCCGTCGATCGCCAGCCGGCGGGCGCCGCCGGAGTCCACGGTGGTGACCAGCGCGCCCGCGGCGGTGTACGCCGGCACCCCGGGCACGATCGTCACCCACGCCGGGTCGCGCTGCTCGCTCACCACCCGCGTACCGCCGGTGTCCGGATCGACCGCCAGTACCCGCAGCACCGACTGCGCCCGGTTCTGCACGGTGACCAGCAGGCCGGCCTCCGTCCAGCGCACGGCGACCAGGTACTCGTACGCCTCCCGGTCCCAGCGCACCTCCACCCGCGCGCCGTCCAGCCCGAGTACCCACAGGCTGACCAGCGCGTTCGAGGTGCCGACGAGGGGATACCGGAGCACCTTCGGCGGCCGCTCCGGATGCGCGGGATCGGCCAGGTACCAGCGGTTGACCGGGGTGTTGTCGGCCCTGGCGACCGCCAGCCGGGTACCGTCCGGCGCCCACACGTAGCCCCGCGGCTGGAACACCTCGTCCGCCACGTGCAGCGGGTGGCCGTAGGTGATCTCGTCGTTCTCCGGTTCGGCGAGCGCCACGTCGCCGGCCGGGCCGATCACCCGCAGCACGCCGCCGGTCACGTACGCGACCGCCGCGCCGGCCGGGTCCGGGCACGGGTCCGCCACCGGCCCGGCGGCCGGCAGCTCGCGCACCTCGCCGGAGGCGACGTCGGCCGTCCACAGCCGCCCGTCCAGGGCGAAGACCGCCGTCCTGCCGGCCAGGTCGGTGGCGAACGCGGTGATCCCGGTGGACGGCTCGCGGGCCCGTTCCCGCCGGGTCAGCTCGTCGGGCGAGAGGTGCTCCTCGCCGGTGGCGAGCAGCGCCGCCGGGTCGGCGACCCGCCGCTCCGTGCCGGTGGCCACGTCCAGCGCCCACAGCGAGGCACGCGGGTCCGAGCCGGACTCGCTCCGGCAGAACAGCACGGCGCCGCCGTCCGCCGTGACCGCGACCTGGCGCGGGGTGCCGAGCGAGAACCGGCGGGTACGGGCGAACTGGCGCGGCAGGTCGTCACTCGAGGTCATCGAGGTCATCGAGGTCTCCGGTGCGGGTGTCGGCGAGGCGGTCGGCCGCTTCCAGGTGGTCGGCGGCGCCCAGCAGCTCCCAGCGCTGGAGGGCGAGCGGCACGTTGCCCTCCCGCCACAGCCGGTCGTGGAAGGCCCGCAGGTCGAAGTCGGTACGGCCACGGCTCGCGGTGGCCAGCAGGTCCAGGATCTGGAGCTTGCCGACCAGGTAGCTGAGGCCCTGGCCGGGATTGCCGGCGAAGAAGACCGCCTCCTCCCACGCGGTCTCCGCGTCCATCGGCACCTCGGTGGCCAGCCGGTCGGCAGCCTCGTCGATGCCGATCTCGCCGGTCGCCAGCTCCAGGTCGACGGGGACGCGCAGCGTCCGCAGCCGCTGGAAGTTCGCGATCGTGGCGGCGGCGTGCGGGTCGTCGCCGTACAGCCCGGCCTGGAACGCCAGCTCCTCGTGGTAGAACGCGATGCCCTCGGGCGGCACCGAGTCGTAGTACCGGCGGCGCGCCGGGCGCGGGTTCGCCCAGGCCAGCGCCACCTGCTGGGCGTGCACGCCCTCGTGGACCAGCGCGTGGCGCGGGTCGTAGGCGTCGGCGAGCGCGAAGTAGCCGAGGTCGGCGGACGGCTCGGGGACGTAGCGGTACGCGTCCTCACCGATCCGGGCCGGCGAGGTGAGGTCGTCGGGGACGCCGACCCAGGACAGCGGGGCCAGGTACGGCGGCATCGGGCGGAAGTAGTAGTGCCGGAGGGTGTCAGGCTGGCTGAGCAGGCCCCGCTCCTCGGAGAAGCGGCGCAGCGCGTGCTCGTCCTCGCGCTGCCTGGCCACCTGCGTGGCCGCGTCCGGCAGCATTACGGGCGGGGCCGCCGGGCGGGTGGCGGCCACCAGCTCGGCGCCGACCGCCCGGTTCCACTCCTGCCGGGCCTGGGCGATCAGGGCGTCGGCCGGGTACGGCAGCAGCGCCACCCGGTGCAGGAAGTACGCCACCGCCGCCGGACCGACCGCGACCCGGCCGGTGAAGCCGTCGACCCTGGCGGCCAGCCAGTCGCGGAAGGCGGCGTACGCGCCGGTCGCCTGCCCGGTCGCGGCGGCCAGCGCCGGCCGGCGGTCCGCCGGCAGCAGCGGTTCGAGCGCCGCCGTCGCCGCCGCCAGGTCGGCGGGCACGCGTTCGAGCAGCCGGAGCGCGACCCGGGCGAACGGCGCCGCCCCGTGGCCGTCGCCGGCCAGGTGGGTGCGGGCCTGCTCCAGCAGTACCGGCGTGCGCTCGAGCTGGGCGAGCAGGGCGGTCACCCGGTCGGGGCCGAACGGCGGCGGCGGGAGCAGCAGCTCGAACACCGGGACCAGCGCCTGGTCCAGCCAGAAGCACGCGTTGTGCCGCCAGCCGGCGACCAGGTCCAGCTCCCAGCGCACCCTGGCCAGCGCCGATCCCAGCAGCCTTCCGTCCACCTGGTCGGCGACGGGCGCGCCGGCCAGGTCGAGGCTCTCGTACCGGCGGGCGAAGCCGGCCAGCGCGGCCCGCCGCGCCTCGATGGCACCGGCCGACCAGTCGCCGACCCAGCCGGGCGGTCGCTCGACCCTGGTCAGGTCGTCGGAGGAGCACGGCTGGGTGGCCGTGCGCCAGGTCCAGAACTCTTCGGAGAGGGCCTCGAGGTCGTCCACGGGCCGAGCCTATGATTGGGTGACCCAGTAGTCCAATCAATTCGAGCGAGGCGCCGTGGCCGACGACCTGTTCGCGCCGGTGTCCAGCGTGCGGCTGTACGAGACGGTCGTCGACCAGATTCTCGGCCTGATCTCGCGCGGCGAGATCGCGCCGGGCGAGCGGCAGCCGCCAGAGCGCGACCTGGCCGAACGGCTGCGCGTCAGCCGCAACGTGCTGCGCGAGGCGTTCCGGGTGCTGGAGGCGCGCGGCATCGTCCGCTCCCGCGGCGGCGGCGGCCGGTACGTCCGGGACGCCAACATCGCCCCGGCCCTGGCGGCCGGCGGAGTGATCCTGCGGCTGGAACGCGCGGTCATCGCCGACGTGCTCGAGTCGCGGGAACTGCTGGAGGTCCAGGTGGCGCGGCTGGCCGCGGCCCGGGTGGACCCGGACAGGGCGGCGGCGCTGCTGGCCGCCTGCGAGGGCTCGGCCGGCGGCTGGGACGACAACGTGCGCTTCCACACCGCGGTCGCCGCCGCCACCGGCAACTTCATGCTGGAACGGCTGGTCAGGCTCCAGATGGACCTGCTGCACGACGTCAACCAGCGCGACCACTACCCGCCCGAGCGGGCCGGCGAACTGCTGGCCGAACACCGGGCCATCGCCGAGGCCGTCGCGGCCGGCGACGCCGACGCGGCCGAAGCCGCCGTCCGCCGCCACTTCCGCGACACCCGCACGGCGGTGGCGGCCGACGGTGCGTAGAACGGTCGCCATGACCGGCGGCCAACGGCCGGTGGCTGAGGTCGCGGTCGTCGGCGGCGGGGCGATCGGCTGCGCGGCGGCGCTGTTCCTGCTGCGCGAGCGGCCCGACCTGGACGTCGTCGTGTTCGAGCCGGACCCGACGTACCGGGACGCGGCTACGCCCCGCGCCTCCGGCGGCGTCCGGCAGCTGTTCACCCGGCCGGAGAACATCCTGCTCTCCCGGTACACGCTGGACTTCCTGCGGGACTGGCCGGACGTCGGCTGGACACCGCGCGGGTACCTGTTCATCGCCGGTCCGGACGGCGCCGGCACGCTGCGGGCCAACCTCGACGTCCAGCGCGCGCACGGCGTGCGGGCCGAATGGCTGGACCCGGCCGCGCTCGCCGCCCGGTACCCCGACCTGGCCACCGCCGACCTCGGTGGCGCGGTGCTCTCCCCGGACGACGGTTGGCTCGACCCGTCCGCCCTGCTCGGCACGCTGCGCCGGGCCGCCGCCGGCCTCGGCGCGCGGTTCGTCCGCGACCGGGTCACCCGGCTGGACGTCACCGGCACCAGGGTCACCCGGCTCGAACTGGCCTCCGGCGGCGCGCTGCGTCCGGACGCGGTGGTGAACGCCGCCGGCCTCGGCGCGGCCCAGCTCGCCCGGCAGGCCGGGATGCCGGTACCGGTGGAGCCGCTGTGCCGGTTCGAACACCACGTCGAGTACGGGGGCGGCGGCGGGCTGGCCGGGCTGCCGTTCCTGAAGGACCCGGCCGGGCTGGCGATCCGCCCGGACGGCGCCGGCCTGTCGGTCGGGCTGGTCGACTTCGACCGGCCCGGCGGCGCGGACCCGGCGCGCGGGCGGGAGTACTTCGACACCGTGGTGTGGCCCGCGCTGGCACACCGGATGCCCCGGCTGGACCGGCTGCGGCACCGCGCCAGCAGCGTCGGGTGGTACGACCTGAACCGGCTGGACGGCAACGCGATCGTCGGCAACTGGCCCGGCCACGTCGACAACCTCTACCTGGCCTGCGGATTCTCCGGGCACGGGCTGATGCACGCGCCGGGCATCGGCCGCGCCCTCGCCGAACTGGTCGTCCACGGCCGGTACCGCACCCTCGACCTGACCCGCCTCGGCTACCCCCGGATCGCCGCCAGTTCTCCATATCCGGAGCTGGGTATCCGGTAGCCGGCCCAGCTTCCCGCTGCCGACGTTGTCGGATCGCTTGCGTGCCAAGAACGCACGCGGCGCGAGCCTCCGCCTTGGCAGCGGAAACCTGGATCCGGCTAGAGGCTAGTCGCTAGTCGTCGCTCGCGTTGAGGTAGGCGAGGACGGCCAGCACCCGGCGGTTGTCGTCGTCGGACGGGGCCAGCCCCAGCTTGCCGAAGATGTTGGCGGTGTGCTTGCTGACCGAGCCCTCACCGATGCGCATCCGCTGCGCGATCGCCGCGTTGGAGCGGCCCTCCGCCATCAGCTCCAGTACCTCGCGCTCCCGCGCCGTCAGGTCGGCGAGCGGCCGGGCGGCCGAGTCGTCGATGGCGCGGCGGTCGATCAGCCTGGCGATCACCTCGGGGTCCATCACCGTGCCGCCAGCCGCGACCCGGCGTACCGCGTCGATGAACTGCTCGGCGTTGAACACCCGGTCCTTGAGCAGGTACCCGATCGCGCCGACCCCGTCGGCCAGCAGTTCGCGCGCGTACAGCTGCTGCACGTGCTGGGACAGGATGAGGATCGGCAGCGCCGGCACCTCGCGCCGGGCCGCCAGCGCCGCCCGCAGCCCCTCGTCGGTCTGGGTGGGCGGCAGCCGGACGTCCACCACCGCCACGTCCGGCCGCTCCTCGAGCAGCGCCCGCAGCAGGTCGGGGCCGGTCTCGACGGCGGCGGCGATCTCGAACCCGTGCGCCTCCAGCAGGTGGGACAGGCCGTCCCTCAGCAGGTAGAGGTCCTCGGCGAGGACAACACGCACGGTATCTCCATCGTCACGTCGGTCGGCCCACCCGGCGGGCTGCTCACCGCGAGCACGCCGTCGAATGTACCGAGCCGCCGCGCGATGCCGCGCAGCCCGCCGCCGGCCGCCGGGTCGGCCCCGCCGCGGCCGTCGTCGGCCACCGTGATCCGCAGGGCGCGGCCGTCGTGGCTCATGCCGATCCGGACCCGCCGCGCCTTCGCGTGCTTGCCGACGTTGGCGAGTGCCTCCGCCACCGCGAAGTACGCCGCCGACTCCACCGGCTGCTCCGGCCGGCCCGGCAGGTCCACGGTCACCTCCACCTTGAGCGGGCTGTCCAGGGCCAGCGCCCGTACCGCGTCGGTCAGCCCGCGCTCGGCCAGCACCGGCGGGTGGATGCCGCGGACCAGGTCGCGCAGCTCGGCCAGGGCCGCCGCCGACGTTTCCCGGGCCTTGGCGACCAGCACCTTCGCGGCGGCCGGGTCGCGGTCCATCAGGTGCTCGATCGCGCCGAGCGCGATGCCGGTCGCCACCAGCCGCGCCTGCGCGCCGTCGTGCAGGTCCCGCTCGATCCGGCGCAGCTCGGCGGCCTGCGCGTCGGCGGCGTCCGACCGCGTCTCGGTGAGCCGGTCCACCCGCTGCCGCAGCCGGGCACCCGCGGTGGGGCCGAGCAGCAGCCGCGTCCACCGGCCGTGCCAGCGCAGCGGCGCCAGTACCGCCAGCACGCCGCCGACGGGCGGGTCCAGCACCAGCCACAGCAGGTCGCGGTAGGTCGCCGGGTCCTTGACCAGCCAGTTGAACCACAGCGAGATCCGCGCGTACCAGCGGCGCTTGTGGTAGTCGAAGCCGGTCCAGTACCAGCCGTGCACGGAACGTTCCAGCGCCGGCCGGGTCCGGTACGGCGGCGCGATCGGCACCCGCGACCAGCGGGTCGCGATCCGCCGGCGCAGGAAGGCGTACCCCCGGCTCACCATCGCCAGGCAGAGCAGCAGCAGGAAGGTCAGGGCGCCCTTCGACCCGACCGTGGCCGCGACGCAGCTGAGGACGATGGCGCCCTCGGAGAAGGCGAACGTCACCAGCACGACGCGGCGGCCCACCGCCCGCGCCGCCCGCCGCGCCACCCTTGTCACGCGCCCAGTTTCGCCGATGGGCCGGCCCGGCGCACGGGGGCTGGATGCCGCGCGGAGGGGGAGCTAGCTCCCCCTTGCCCGAACCGATTGACAGGCGGTGAGCCCGTAATTACCTTTTCGTCCATGGATGCGCAGCGGTGGTCGCCGGGACGGCGGCTCACCGTTCGCCTGCACATCGACCTTCAGCGCGTGTCCAGCGCCCTCAATCAGGTGTAACGGCCCCACCCTGCTGCCTTTCCGCCTGGTAAAGCCTGCGCCGGCCATCAGCCGGCCCCCTCCCCACAAGACCGACACCCGCACCCTGGGAGGTCGTGCGATGGACCTGAAGTTGGACACCGCGGCGACGGTGGCCTGGGCGAAGTGGCGCGCCGAACGCGAGATCTCGGCCCGCGCCCCGCACGGCCCGCTGTCGCTCGCCGGAACGTACTGGCTGGACGAGGGCGCCACCGTGCCCGGCGTCCCCGGCCGGTGGCGGATCGGCGCTGACGGCGTCACCGTCACCGTGAGCGCCACCGAACAGCTCCTGATCGACGGCACGCTCGCCAGCGGCGTGCGGCCGCTGCGCCCGGACACCGACCCGGCGCCGTCGGCGATCACCCACGCCGGCCGCAAGCTGCTGCTGATCGAGCGGGAGGGCGCGTACGCGCTGCGCGTCTTCGACCCCGACGCGCCCGAGCGCGGGACGTTCGCCGGCATCGCGGCGTTCGGGTACTCGCCGCGCTGGGCGCTGCCCGCCTCCTTCCACCCGTACGCCGGCGGCGAGCGCGAGGTGCGGGTGCCGCACGCGGACGGCCGCGAGCGCGGCATCCCGCTGGCCGGCGAGGTGACGTTCTGGGTGGACGGCGTGCCGCGCACGCTCGCGGTCGGGCGGTGGGAGCAGGGGTTGGACGCGGTGTTCTCCGACACCTCGGCGGGCACCTACCGGTTCCGCTTCCTGGACCTGCCCACGCCGGACGCGGACGGCAACACGGTCGCCGACTTCAACCGCGCGTACCTGCCGCCGTGCGCGTTCTCGGACCACTACCTGTGCCCGTTCCCGCCACCGGGCAACGCGCTGCGCTTCCCGGTCGAGGCGGGTGAGCGGCAGGTGCTGCGGCACCCGCGGGTACCGGCCGCGGCGGTCTCCGGCTGGCCGCTGTACCCGGGCGAGAGCCTGCCGGTCCGCGAACCCTGGCGCACCGAGAGCCCCTGACGCGTCTACTTCGGATCGAGGTACCGCAGCACCGCCAGCACCCGGCGATGGTCGTCGCCGGACGGCGGCAGGCCGAGCGGGTAGGTGAGGTTGCCCAGGCCGTACCCCCACACACCGGCCGTCGCGTACCCCGTCACGATCGCCAGCGGGGCCTTCACCGCCAGGTACGCCAGCGCCCGCCGACCACGAGCGTGATCACCACGTACGGCAGGCCGAGCACGCCGAGCGGCAGGCCGACCAGGGCGTACCCGGCCTCGCGCCAGGCCCGCCGGTTGAAGCGTCCCCCGGTCAGGTCCGTCCCGTACGGCACGCGCCGCGGCCGGGCAGCCGCCGGCGGCGGCGTGGTGGGCGGGTCACCGACGGCGGGGTTGTCCGCCGGCCAGGTCCGGCACGCCGGTCAGGTCCGGCATCAGCGTCAGGCCCAGCAGTTGGGCCAGGAACGCGGCGGCCTCGGCGTGGTGGGCCCGCAGCCGGCGGTGGATGTCGCGCCCCGCCGTTGCCACCACCCGGCGGGGCAGGATCGGGCCCCAGGGTTCGGCCGCGGTGACCGTGAACGGCCTGCCGAAGAACACGTCGACGCGGGTGCCCGGCCGGGGCGGTACCGTCACCCTGCCGTCGGACCTGCGGACCCCGAACGCGGCCACCGGCACCACCGGCGCGCCGGACCGGAGCGCCAGCCAGGCCACGCCGTCCCGGATCGTGGCGAAGTCGCCGGTACCCCGGCTGCCCTCCGGGTAGACCGCCAGCACCCGGTCCTGGTTCAGCACGCCGAGGCAGGCCCGCAGCGCGGCGACGTCGAGCAGCGCCGTCCGGTCCACCGGGATCTGGCCGATCGCCAGCAACAGCGTCCGTAGCGGGCCGACGAACACCTCTTCCTTGGCGAGCGCGTGCACCGGCCGCGGCGAGATGCCGTACAGCAGCGGCCCGTCGAGGATGCCGCTGTGGTTGCCGGCCAGCAGTACCGGACCGGTCGTGGGAATGTGGGCCACCCCGTGCACCCGCACGCGCCAGAGCGCGTGCACCAGGGCATGGCAGAACGGTCGTCCCCGTGCGGCTCCCCGTGAGGATGGCAGGTCACCGGGGTCGACCGGGAGAAAGGGGCGCTCCCGGGCTGTTTCGGTCACCGCGTCATTGTGCGCGTCAACGGCTCGTCACGCTGTCACGGGTGTCACTTGTGATGCCGGCGGGCTTGGCCGGGTAGTCGATGCCGCGGGCCAGCAACCCGACCGCCTCGGCGACCGCGTCGGCGGTGGAGATCTCGCCGCGCTGCTTCCGCCACGAGTCCCCGGCAGCCCGGATGCCGAAGATCGCGACGCTCGCGACCAGGTGCGGCCGGAAGTCGCTGGCCGGCTCGACGCCCATCCGTGCGGCGATCCGCCTGGTCAGGTCCTCCTGCTTGGCCGAGTGTTGCTCCAGCACCCTGGCGAACAGCGACGGGCTGTCCATCACGAGCTGCTGCGCGCTCTCGAACCGCTCCGGGTCGATGCCGTGGATGCCCTGCTCGCACGCGACCAGCATGGCGCCGGCCGCGTTGCCGAGGGCGGTGAGCACCGGCTCGTCCGCGGGCCTGGCGTCGAACGCCGCCGCCATCAGCGCGTACTGCTCCTCGAAGATGGTGAGGACCACGTCTTCCTTGGTCGGGAAGTACCGGAAGAACGTCCGCGACGACACCTCGACCGCGTCCGCGATCTCCTCCACGGTCGTCGCCTCGAAGCCCTTCCGCCCGAACAGGTCGAAGGCCGCGTCGATCAGCGCCTGGCGGGTACGCAGCTTCTTCCGCTCGCGGAGCCCACCGTCGATCGGCGCCACCACGTAACCGGAAGAGATCGTCGTACCCATGCCGTCATCATAGCGCGTCCGTCAGCGTGCGACATGTGTCACAAGCTGACGTGAGTGCGTTGACGACAACTGTCAGAGGGTGACACCTTGGAGCTACCAGCACCGCACACAGACTTGAAGGCAGGCACGATGTCACTCTCGACGCTCGACAAGGCGGACCAGGATCCGGCACGGGGCCCACGCCACGCCGCGAAGCCCGCGGACCGCAAGGTCCCGTGGGGTCGCGGGCATCCCTGGCTCACCCTGGTCGCGGTCGCGCTCGGCGTGATGATGGTCGGCCTCGACGGCACGGTCGTCGCGATCGCCAACCCGGCCATCGCCACCGACCTGCATGCCGACCTGTCCGGCCTGCAGTGGGTGACCAACGGGTACCTGCTCGCGCTGGCCGTCTCCCTCATCACCGCCGGCAAGATCGCCGACCGCTTCGGCCGCAAGAAGATCTTCCTGGCCGGCATCGCGGGCTTCGCGATCGCCTCGCTCGGCGTCGGCCTGTCCGGCAGCATCGGCCAGGTCATCTTCTGGCGGGTTGTGCAGGGCTTCGCCGGCGCCATGCTGCAACCGGCCGGCCTGGCGATCCTCCGCAACACGTTCCCGCTCGACAAGCTCAACATGGCCATCGGCATCTGGGGCGGCACGTCCGCGCTGGCCATCGCCGCCGGCCCGATCGTCGGCGGGCTGTTCGTCCAGCACATCAACTGGGAGTCGGTCTTCTACCTGAATGTCCCGCTCGGCGCGATCGCGCTGCTGGTCGGCCTGTGGGTGATCCGCGACTCGCGGGACACCGGCGCGGCCGGCGCGTTCGACGTGCCCGGTGTGGTACTCCTCTCCGGCTCGCTGTTCTCGCTGGTCTGGGGCCTGATCAAGGCGCAGTCGCACGGCTTCGGCGACCCGCTGCCGGTCGGCTTCTTCCTCGCGGCGGTCGTGGTGGGGGCGCTGTTCGTGTGGCGCGAGAGCCGGGCCGAGCACCCGCTGCTGCCGCTCGGGTTGTTCCGGTCGGCGTCGCTGTCGGCCGCGGTGGCGCTGGTCACGCTGGTGCTGTTCGCGATGTTCGGCGCGCTGTTCTTCCTCACCCTGTACCTGCAGCGGGTGCATGGCCTGAGCCCGGTCGACACCGGCGTGCGGCTGCTGCCGATGACGCTGGCGTTCGTGGTCTCCTCGCCGGTGGCCGGCGCGGTGACCAGCCGGATCGGCCCGCGCGTGCCGCTGGTGACCGGGATGCTGATGACCGCGCTGGCGATGTTCGGGCTGTCCCGGCTCGGCGTGGACTCCGCCTACCTGGGCCTGTGGCCGTGGTTCGTCCTGCTCGGCCTGTCGATCGGCGTGGTGATCGTGGCCGGCACCGAGGCGATCGTCGGCAACGCGCCCGCCCACCTGGCCGGCGTGGCCGGCGGCCTCCAGCAGACCGCCATGCAGGTCGGTGGCGTGCTGGGTACGTCGGTGCTCGGCACGATCATGACCAGCCGGGTCGGCAGCGTGCTGGTGGACCGGCTGACCGGCGCCGGCCTGGACAGCTCGTCCGCGGCGAAGCTGTCCGGCGCCAAGGAGTACGTGGCGCAGGGTGTCGCGCCGGTGCCGAAGGGCACCCCGGAGCCCGCCGCGCACGCCATCACCAGCGGCAGCCACCTGGCCTTCATGGACGGCTTCCACACCTCGCTGGTGATCGGCGCGGTGGTCGCCCTGGTCGCGGCCGGCGTGGCCCTGCTGGTCCGCCGTGGCGAGCGTCCCGCGGAGGGCGCGGTCGTCGCGGTGTGACCTGGGTCACCTTAAGTAGTCCTTAAGAAAGTCGTTGGGAACTCCGGCACTGCCTCCTCTCACCTGCGAGAGGAGGCAGTGCCATGGTGTGGACCCAGTGGGACTGACGACGACGCCGGATCAGCGGTCCGGCGGAGCGCTACCTGTCGTCCGGTCGAATCCGGCGGCGCTAGTTGACGGTCAGGCCGGCGTGCTCGGCGAGGTTGCGGATGAGATCGGGGGCGAGGCCGGTGAGCTTCATGATCTCCGCCAGCGGGAAACCGGCGCGGAGCGCGTCCTCGACGAGCTCGGCCAGCTCGGTGCGGGCCTGCTCGTGCAGGCGCCAGGTGCGGGTGTAGGCCCGGCCCGCGGCGCCGAGCCGTTCGGTCAGGTCGTCCATCGCCCTTATCCTGCCGCTTCTACGAGCGCAGGTAGGTGAGTACCGCCAGGACCCGCCGGTGATGAGCGTCGCTCGGCATCAGTCCGAGCTTGGCGAACAGGTTCGTGACGTGCTTCTCCACCGCGCCCTCGGAGACCACCAGCTGCTCGGCGATGGCCGCGTTGGACAGGCCCTCCGCCATCGCCGCCAGCACCTCCTTCTCCCGCGGCGTCAGCGTGCCGAGCGTGTCCTGTCGCTTCGCCTGGCCGAACATCTGCGCCACCACGTCCGGATCGAGCGCGGTACCGCCGTTGTCGACCCGGCGTACCGCCGCCACGAAGTCGGCGACGTCAGCCACCCGGTCCTTGAGCAGGTACCCGACCCCGCGGGTGTCGCCGCCGAGCAGCTCCAGGGCATACCGCTGCTCCACGTACTGCGACAGCACCAGCACGCCGACCTCGGGGTACTGGGCGCGGATCTGCACGGCCGCGCGCAGCCCCTCGTCGGTGTGGGTGGGCGGCATCCGGATGTCCACCACCGCCACGTCCGGCCGTTCCGCCCTGACCACCGCGACCAGCGCCCCGGCGTCGCCGACCGCCGCGACCACGTCGTGGCCCTCATCGGTGAACAGTCGCCGCAGCCCGTCCCGGAGCAGCACCGAGTCCTCGGCGATCACGATCCGCATGGCAGTTCCACCCTGATGGTCGTCGGCCCGCCCGCCGGGCTGTCGACCACGATCCTGCCGTCCACCGAGTCGGCCCGGTCGGCCAGCCCCGCCAGCCCGCCGCCGTCGTGGATACCGGCGCCACCCATCCCGTCGTCGGAGACCTCCAGGAGCAGCCAGTCGCCGGTCTCCCGTACCCGCAGTGACGCCGACTGGGCCTGGGCGTGCTTGGCCACGTTCGTGAGCAGTTCGGCCGCGCAGAAGTACGCCGTCGCCTCCACGGCCGCGTTCGGCCGGCGCGGGATGTCCAGGCTGACCGCGACCGGCACCGGGCAGCGCGCCGCCAGTGACGGCAGCGCCCCCTCCAGGCCGCGGTCGGTGAGCACCGCCGGGTAGATGCCGCGGGCCAGGTTGCGCAGCTCGACCAGGGCCTCCTTGGCCTCCCGGTGGGCGCTGTCGATCATCTCGGCGGCGCGGGCCGGGTCCTTGGCGAGCTGCTGCTTCACCCTGCCCAGCTCCATCGCCACCGCGACCAGCCTGGCCTGCGCCCCGTCGTGCAGGTCCCGCTCGATGCGGCGCAGGTGCGCGGCGGAGGTGTCGACGGCCCGGTCACGGGTCTCCTCCAGGTGCCGTACCCGTTCCGACAGCGTCGTCGCGCCGAGAAGCCCGCGCGCCATCGCCCCGTCGAGCTGGGCCATCCCGCGGATCACCCACGGGGCGAGGAAGAGGAACAGCACGCCGGCGCCGAAGTGGAAGGCCAGCCAACCGGGCGTGTCGGTGTAGACCTGGTCGCCGTACGTTCCGCCGTGGTGGCCGTGGGTGGCGGGGATCCAGCGGTACCAGTACGGGTACGTCATCCCGCCGAACGCGGTCGCCCACATGCTGACCGCCAGCGCGAAGTTCAGCGCCCCGATAGGGATCAGCAGCCACAGGTACAGGAACGCGCGCCAGGACGGAGCGTCACGCAGGCCCGAGGTCACCCAGCCGAGGAAACCCGGCCGCCGGGCCGTGAACCGGGCCGGATTGCCGATCTTCAGGCCGAGCAGCTTGCGTGCCCTGGCCCGTTCCATGCCGCCGACGCCCCGGCAGGCCAGCAGCGTCCCCACCAGCAGCGGAAGGCCCAGCAGGGTGACGGTCAGGCCGACGCCGGCCCAGAAGAACGTGATCGCCAGGCTGCCGAGGATCACCCCGATCGGCAGGTCGAGGACGAGATGCAGCGTCGTGGCCCAGGTGCGGCGCTGGAACGGCGCCGTCACCAGGGGCCATCGGCTGCTCTCGTCGTCGCTCATGAGTGGTTCCAGTATTCCCGGTCGGGGCGGGAAGGCAGGAACAGCACCACGGCCAGTACACCCAGCAAGGCCAGCAGCGCGCACCCGCCGAGCGGCCCGCGGATCCCGGCCAGCCAGTGGACGGCCCAGTGGAAACCATGGAGAAATCCCATGCACACAGGACACCAATTTCCGGTCGCCGGGACGATACGGCTACCTTCCGGATCGACGGTAGGGCTAGCCCCCGTCCCGGAGGAGGAGGTAACACCGTGGTCCAGCGGATGACCGTGCCCGGGCTGTTCCCGCCGCCCGACTACGCCCACCTGGCGGTCGTGGAGGCGGGGGAGCGGCTGGTCTTCGCGGCGGGCGGCGTGCCGCTCGATGCGGACGGCACCCTCGTCGGCGCCGGCGATCCGGTGGCCCAGACGCGGCAGGTCCTGGCCAACGTGGCGGCGGCGCTGGCGGCCGGCGGCACCGACCTGCGGCACGTGATCGCCAGCACCGTGTACGTCGTGGCCACCGCTCCTGCCGAGCTGGGCGCGGTGTGGGACGTCGTACGGGCCTCCGACCTCGCCGCGGACCCGACCGGCCAGCACACCTCCACCCTGCTCGGCGTGTCCTGCCTCGGCTACCCCGGCCAGCTGGTCGAGATCACCGTGGTCGCGGCCCTTCCCACCTGAGCAGGTTGGCGGCCAGCTCGGCCTGCTCGATCGCGTCGTCCAGGGCGTGGTGGGTGTGCGGGCGGTCCGACAGCAGTTCGCGCGGCATCCGGCCCTTCACCGCCTGGGTGAGCGGAACCCCGGCCCTGGCCGCGTACAGCGTCTTCAGGTCCAGGCAGCCGGAGTGGCCGAACGGGCTGTGCCCGGTGAAGCGGATCAGGTACCAGTACACGAACAGCCAGTCGAAGCTGGCCGGGTACGCGGTGAAGACCGGCCGCCCGTCCCCGGCCACCTCGCCGACCCACCCGGTGAACGCCGCCATCGCCGCCTCCGGCGGCGTCCCCTCGGCCAGCAGCCGGTCCCGGTCCAACCCCGACACGGCCAGCGCCTCCGGCTCCCACCGGTCGCTGATCGGCCGCAACTCCACGTAGAACGTTGCCGCCGCCGGATCCGCCGCCACGAACCCGTCCGCCCCGTGCCGCCCCGCCACCGCCGCCCCCAGACTCACCATCGAGTACGGCCCCGGAATCGGCCCATCCGCCTCCACATCCACCGACACGTAAACCGCCGCCCTCACGACCCCTCCAGGCGGGCGGGGTGGCTGGTGGTTCGGGGGGTGAGGGTGGCGGGGAGGTGGATGGTTCTGGGGTGGCCCGGGGGGTCGGAGAGGACCAGGTGCATGGCTTCGGCGCCGAGGTCGGGAAGGGGGAGGTGGACGGTGGTGAGGCCCAGGTCGGCGGCCAGCGGGACGTCGGAGAAACCGGCCACGGCGATGTCGGCGCGGTCGAGTTCGCGGAGGCGGGCCAGGGTGCCGGCGGCCATCAGGTCGGTGAGGGCGAAGATGGCGGTGATGGTGGGCGTGGTGGCGAGGAGGGTGGGGACGGCGCGGTAGGCGCCGTCGCGGGTGAAGTCGCCGGCGACGACGGTCGGCTCGGGGAGGTCGAGGCGGGCGAGTTCGTCGCGGAAGCCGTCCAGGCGGTCGCGGACGGTGGTCAGGCCGGCGGGGCCGGTGACGACGCCGACCGTACGGTGGCCCAGGTCGGCGAAGTGGCGGGCGACCAGGGCGGCGCCGCCACGGTTGTCGGGTTGGACGCGGTCGACGGTGGCGAGTTCGGGGTGGCTGATCGCGGCGACCCGGCCGCCGGTTCCGGCGAACGCCTCCAGCGACTCGGTCAGGCGGGCGGTGAAGGCGGGGTCGGCGTGGCCGGAGCCGGCCAGGAGTACCGCGCGGGCGCGCTGGGCCCGGAGGCGGGACAGGTAGTCGAGTTCGAGCGCGGGCTCGCGGACCGTGTCGGCGACCATGACCAGCAGGTCGTGCTCGCGGGCGACCCGCATCGCGCCGGCCGCGATCGCGCTGAAGTACGGGTCGGTGACGTCGTGCACGATCAGCCCGACCAGCGAGGTGGTGGCGCGGGCCAGCGCCTGGGCTGGCCCGTGCGAGCTGTACTGCAAGGCCCGTGCCGAGGCCAGCACCCGGTCGCGCAGTTCGGGACGTACCGTCCGGTTGCTGCCGTGCAGGGCCCGGGACGCCGTCGCGAGCGATACGCCAGCATGGTCGGCGACCTGCTGGAGGGTGACCATCCTGCCCTGTCTTGACCGGTCCGTCGTCACCTGTTTAATTTACCGCTATGGAAAGCGCTTTCCCCACCCGCCCCGTCCGAATCGCCATGAACGGTGTCACCGGGCGGATGGGCCATCGCCAGCACCTGGTGCGGTCCATCCTCTCCCTCCGGGAGGAGGGTGGTCTACCCCTCCCGGACGGGACCGTGCTCTGGCCGGAGCCGATCCTGGTCGGCCGGGACGACCGGAAGCTGGCCGCGCTCGCCGCCCGGTACGGCCTGGACCAGTGGACCACCGACCTGACCGAGGCCCTCGCCGACGCCGACGTGTACTTCGACGCCCAGGTCACCCAGGCCAGGGTCGCCGCGGTCAAGGCCGCGATCGCCGCCGGCCGGCACGTCTACGTCGAGAAACCCACCGCCGAGACCCTGGACGAGGCCCTCGACCTGGCCCGGCTGGCCCGCGAGGCCGGCGTGGTCACCGGCGTGGTGCAGGACAAGCTGTACCTGCCCGGCCTGCGCACGCTCAAGCGCCTGGTCGACGGCGGCTTCTTCGGCCGCATCCTGCAGGTGAGCGGCGACTTCGGGTACTGGGTGTTCGAGGGCGACTGGCAGCCGGCCCAGCGCCCCTCCTGGAACTACCGGGCCGCCGACGGCGGCGGCATCGTGCTCGACATGTTCCCGCACTGGCGCTACGTCCTCGACAACGTGATCGCCCCGGTCCGGTCGGTGTACGCGCACGTCACGACGCACATCCCGGAGCGCTGGGACGAGCGGGGAGAGCGCTATCCGGCCACCGCCGACGACGCCGCGCACGGCATCTTCGAGCTCGACGGCGGCATCGTCGCCCAGATCACCTCGTCCTGGACCACCAGGGTGTTCCGCGACGAGCTGGTGGAGTTCCAGGTCGACGGCACCGAGGGCTCGGCGGTCGCCGGCCTGCGGCGCTGCCGGATCCAGCACCGCGCCGCCACGCCCAGCCCGGTGTGGAACCCCGATGAGCCCTCCCCGATCGACTTCCGGGCCGGCTGGCAGGAGGTCCCGCACAACACCGAGTACGGCAACGGCTTCAGGGTGCAGTGGGAGGACTTCCTGCGCGCCGCCGCCACCGGCACGCCGTACCCGCACGACCTGCTGGCCGGCGCGCGCGGCGTGCAGCTCGCCGAGCTCGGCCTGCGGTCGGCCCGGGAAGGCCGGCGCCTCGACATCCCGCCGCTGGAGGTGTGAGCGGATGAACCGGATCGCCTACGCCGCCGCCCACGTCGCGGCCACCGACGACCACCGCATCGACTGGGACACCACGCTGCGGTTCCGCCACCACCTCTGGTCGCTCGGCCTCGGCGTCGCCGACGCGATGGACACCGCCCAGCGCGGCATGGGCCTGGAGTGGGCCGACTGCGCCGAGCTGATCCGCCGGTCC